>DASQLS010000269.1:0-11473 GCA_035629915.1 Candidatus Limnocylindrales bacterium
CGCGGCCGGCCGAGAACTGGAGGACGAGCCCGCATCGGCGGCAAATCTGAAGCACGAGCTTGTGGCTCGTGATTCCCCAACGGGAATCCATCCGACCCTGCTGGCGGTCGAACTCAGTGCCGTCGCATAGCGGGCATTTCATGACCGGCTTCGCAGCTTGCTCGGCTTGTTCCCAGGTCACGTGGTTGCTCCTCTGCGTGGTGATCGAAGCGTAGCGCGGCTCACGCCAGGTTCCTACGGGTTAGGCTGACGGTCCCCGAGATCCGCAAACCCGACTACCCCGCAACCGGAGTGACGCTTGGCGAACGAAATCATGGTGCCGCTCTTACCCTGCCGCGACATCGACGAGATCGTCGAGTTCTACGGCATGCTCGGCTTCACCAAGACCTACTACCAGCAGCTCCCGAACCCGTGCGTGGGGCTCAAGCGCGAGGACATCAACCTCCAATTCTTCGGCATGCCGGAGTTCAAGCCCGAGGACTCCTACGGGTCCTGCCTGATCATCGTGGGCGACACCTGGGAGCTGTATCGGGCATTCGCCGATGGCATGCGCGCTGCCCACGGCAAGCTCCTCGTGTCCGGGATTCCACGGATGACCCGGCCCCGCAAGCGAAAGAACGCCGACAACTACTCGGGGTTCACGGTCATCGACCCCGGCGGGAACTGGATCAGGGTCTTCGCCGCCAAGCCTGACCCCGATGCGACGGAACCAGAGCAGAGCAGGCTTGCCAAGTCACTCGCCAGCGCGATCGTCATGGGCGACTCGCACGGCGTCGACGCGCGGGCGGCCCAGATCCTGGATGGCGCACTCGAGCGCAGCAGGGACACGGCATCGGCGACCGATCTGGTCGAGGCGCTGGCCTACCGGGCCGAGCTCGCAGTCCGCCTGGACGACGCCGCAGGAGCCACCGATGCCCTCACGCGGGCGCGGTCAGTCGATCTGTCCGACGCTGACCGCGGCCGGCTCGCCGAGACTCTCGCCAGCATCGAAGACCTGGAGGCCGCCGCGCCCCGACCGCGGTGAGCTCCGTCAGGCGGTCACTGCCTCGACCTTGCCCTGCTGCAGGATCCGGATCGCGTTGCCGAACGGGTCCCGGATGCCCATATCGGTGCCGTAGAAGTGGTCCGTCGGCTCCTGGGTGAAGTCTGTGACGCCGCGCTCCTTGAGGGTTTCGTACAGCCCGCGGATGTCGTCCGCCAGGAAGACGAGGCCGCTCATCGCGCCCTTCGTGATCAGCTCGCGAATCTGCGCGGCGGTTGCCTCGTCGTGCAGCGGCGCGCCGGGCTCCTCCAGCGAGATCTCGGTTCCGCCAGTCCCGGGGACGCGCACCGTCAGCCAGCGGTAGTCGCCCTGCTTGACGTCGTTGCCCTTCTCGAGGCCGAGCTTGTTGACGTAGAAATCGAGCGCCTCTTCCTTGTCGAGGACGTAGATCGAGGCGACGTTGAGGCTGGTGATCATCGGTTGCGGCTCCTGTCTGGTCGTTGAGGTGATGCCGATGAGCCTACGGAGCCGCCCCCGGGGCCGCTTCTCCGAAACTGCTCGATCGTCTCGCGACGCCCGCGGCCACCCGCGGTCGCGTGGCCGCCATCTGGAAGCAGTTCGGCGCCTCGATCGGTGGATGGTTCTCGCGGTAGCCCGACGGTGTCTCCCCGACGATCTCGCGGAACGTTCGGCTGAAGGTCCCGAGGCTCGTGAAGCCGACATCGAAGCACACGTCGGTGACGCTGCGATCCGTCTCGCGCAGGAGGAACATCGCCCGCTCCACCCGACGCCGCTGGAGATATCGGTGCGGCGTCTCCCCGAACGCGGCGCGGAAGCTCCGGATGAAGTGCGCCTCGGACACGTGGGCGACCGCGGCGACGGCGCGGACGTCGAGCGGCTCGGCGTAGGCGCGGTCCATGGCGTCGCGCGCGCGGAGAAGGCGGCGGTTCGACTCCTCGACTTCCCGACTCATGGCGCAACGCTACGCGAAACGCAACTACGCCACGGCATAGATCCTCCAGTCGCCCAGGACGCCCTTGAGCGTGTAGCCCCTACTCACGTCACGACGCGGTACGTGAGTTGCGTACCACTGGTGCCTCGACTGCGCGGAGCCGCTTTGGACTTGTCGACGCACGCAGCCGGACCGTGATTTGTGGTCTCTTGGCTCCCCGGCAGTAAGATGTCGGGGGAGGCCAGATGCTTCACGAACATCTCCGCGGCAATGCTGCGGACGTGGCAGGGGACCTGATCGAGGTCCGTCACGATGACGGCGATCTGCTGGCGCTATCGGCCGAGATCGCCGATCGACTGCACGTTTCGGCGCGCAGTGTCCACGTCGAGGGCTTACTCCACCTACCGCGCATCGCTGACACGCACTTACGGGTTGAGAGGGCATCCGCGCGCACGGAACTTGAGCGAGTGGGTGGCCGCATCGCAACGCGCATTCACAACTACCGCGACTGGCTCGTCGCACCAAGACCCGCCATCAAGAGCCCGCGTGACCTCACCTTCAGTCGAGTCAGCGAGGCGGACACGACGGTAGTGTTGGAGCGCTTTCACTATCTCAGTTCCCACCGTCCACACGCACAGAGCTACGGGCTCTTGACGACTGACCAGCGAATAGTGGCGCTTGCGACGCTCTCCCACCAGGACATCCAACCAATAGGCGAAGCATTTGCACCATACGTCGCCCCGACCCAAGTATTGGTCGTTTCGCGAGTCTTCGCGTTCGATTGGTCGCCGCCGAACACCATCTCGCATCTGCTCGGTCTGTTGGCCAAAGTTACCCGCCAGATCCGGCCGCGCGTGCGCCTTCTAATCACGTACTTAAACCCCAATCTTGGGTTTACTGGGGCTTCCTACCGCGCTTCTAACTGGCACCTGATCGGCGAAGAGAACGGGACTCGATACGCGTATGTAGATGGCGTCTACGCGACCGACCGACAGCTCATCAGGCGGTGGCAAACCGCAGACCCCACACGCCTCGCGGAGATCCTCGGACCTCGGTTTTCGGTCAGCGCTGCAGTGCTGTTGCCGCTGCAGCTCTATGCGAGTTCCCTTGCTCCAAATCTGGACGACCTGCTCAGACATCATTGGAAATTTGAGCGGCCGACAACCGATGAGTTGTGGATGACCTGAGGTGACAGACACCAAACTAGTGATCATCGCCACACATGCCGCGCCCGATAAGCCCGCATATCGACGGGACTTGCTCTCATGTCTGGCGTATCCCAACGACCAACTAGTGAGCTTCCTGTATCGGCAGAAGTGGATCGCCCCCGCGCTGTTGCAGCCAGTGGAATCAGCCCGCCGCGCATTGCTGGTTTATTGCGAAAAGGCCGATAACGGCGACGGCGCTCTTGGGTCCGCAGGCTACAACTACCTTCCAATCCGCTTCGCATCCCTCGTCGGATTGGGGCCGACGGCTCTGCTCAACTCTCCCGACGACCCCTATCTAACGGCTTCGTTCCGTCTCGGCAACTTCATTGCGATCGCGCCTGGCGGCGTCGTGGCGACGTTGGATGCGACCAATAAGCAAATCGGCGCATGCGAATTCTCTCCGCACAAGCCGCCAGACTCGACCAAGTGGGTTTTTGAAGCCGACGACCCCGACGAGCTCGAGGAGGCCATTGATCCAGTAATCCCATGGGTGACACTTGTGGAGCGCTTGGCGCACACGTCGCCCCTTGAAGGCTGCACCTTCGTAAGGTTTACAGGCATCAATCGCGAAGGTCAGCCATTGCCGGGCACGACACCCGATGTCCGACCAGGTACCGCGAAATTCGTGGATGCACCCGTCTATCAATTAAGCTCGGGCGCAACGTACCGCGTCGAACTTGACTATTTCAGTGGGCCCGATGTGGCCGTTCCGCCATCTCCGAAGACTTCCGGGGCAGGGGCGGCGATCCAACTCAGCCCAGCGATCTTTCGAAGCGTGGGCCAGACTCGAAAAGCCGTCGTCGCTCTTCGGTGCCGGCCCACCTACTCGACAGACCTCTCTGTGCTCGTCCTTGACCACAAAGGCAGCGAGGTCGGCAATGCGCCGCGTCTAGAGGTTGTCGTCGCCGTCAACCCTGCGGTGTTCCTTCGAATCCTGCCTTTCGTCTTGGTGCTGGGCTTTGCCGCGAGCAGCCTCGCTGTCACTGATTTCGAAGAGTCCTTCCGGCTGCTGGCCGGGATCGCGAAACTGGCCGGCGCAATGATGGTCGCCCTGGGAGTCTGGTGGGGGTTCCGACGCCTTCCCGGCGTCTGAGTCGACCCATCGCGCCCGCTGTCGCAGGCCTACCGCCACGTCGCCCGAGTGGCTCAGCTTCGGCGGTTGCACTCGCGGTATGTCTACCACCACGCCTGCCGGTCCGCTAGCCTTTTCAAAATGGCGCAGTTGACCGACGCTGCCGGGGAGGTCACGCACGAGGAGGAGGCGTGGGTCGAGTTCTGGCTGAGAGCCGGCGCGGAACGCCGCGTTGTCGTGGAACGCCGAATCGCCGAGACCATGCCCAGATGGTCGCGGAACGGGCTGAGCGAAACGATGCGGGGCGAGCGCGCCTGTGCATGACAGGGCCCACTGATGAGCCACTTCGCCTCGCAATTCGTGTTTGACGTGGTCAACAACCAGAACCGCCGCATCCGGGCCGACGTGGCGGCGCTTGACGACTCTATGCTTTCCGAGCCGATGACGGACGTCGTGCAGCAGCTCGTCCGATGGCATCGTCTCGATGTGCCCGTGCTGCACCCGGAACGCACCGAGGTCGTCGAACGCGGCGAGGTCCAGCCAGGGGTCGTCCGCGTGGTGTTTGCGGTGCCGTTCGATGGGCAACCAGGTCTCTTCACGGTCAAGCCATCAAGCATCATGCTCGTGCCGTTCGACGCCGTCGTCCGCAACGGCGAGCTCTGGATCACAGTGCAGCAGGCCAACGCGACGAAGGAGAACATCGAGAGCGCCTTCCAGAAGCAGCTCAACCTCTACCAGCACGCGCTCGCCACGCTGGCTAGCGACGTCGCCGGGTGGAACGATGGACTCAACGCGAGCGTCGCCGAACTGGTGAGCGCACGCCGCGACCAGCTCCTCCGCGCGCGTGACGTTGTCGCGAGCCTGGAGTTCCCTGTGCGGAGGCGAGAGGATGCCGTGATCCCCGTCGCGGTGAAGCGCCGGGTGCACGTCACGGCGGCGCGTCCCATGGATCGCGAGACGTTCCAACCCGAGCACGAGCTGCCGCTCGCCGACTACGAGGAGATCATCGCGGCCATGCGATCTATGGGGATCGTCATGGAGCGCGCGCCGGGCGCGTTCGCCGGACTGACTGAGGAGGGCGTGCGCGACTTCTTCCTAGCCGTCCTGAACGTCGGATTCCGCGGCGACGCGATGGCCGAGGTCTTCAACGGCGAGGGCAAGACCGACATCCTCATCCGCGTCGGCGAGCGGAACGTCTTCGTGGCCGAGTTCAAGGTCTGGGGCGGCGAGGAGGAGTTCCGGAAGGCCATCGACCAACTCCTCCGGAACATGGGATGGCGGGACACGAAGGCGTCGATCGTGCTGCTTGTGAGGAACCGCAACGTCACCGATGTGGTCGACACCGCCGACCGCCTGCTCCGAGACCACAAGTGCTTCAAGCGGACGACGCCGCATCCCGGCGGCGAGCTGGAGCGGCGATACGTGTTCCATTGGCCTGGCGACGAGAAGCGCGAGCTAATCATCACTCTCCAGGCATTCGCGGTCCCCGACGCGCCAGGGAAGCGCCAGCGCCGCAAGGGCGTCGCTGAGTAGCTGCGCCGGAGCCCACATTGGGGCAGCGTCGCAGCCGTGATGCCGAAGCTAATCGTCCGCGGTCGGCAACCAAGTCCCGCCGACAGCAATGTGCTCCAGATCGCTGGGCTTCACTTGGTCGGCATCGACTACCACCAGGTTGGCCTTGCGGATGGCTCCGAAGATCGATGCCTCTCGTATGTTCGACGAACCGGGCGGAAGCTCCCCTACTCCGAGGAAGTACTCCCCTGCAGCTTCAAATGCCTCCAGAAACGTTCGAAGGTTGGTGTCGTTGCTCGGTGTCATCTCGTGAATTCGCGCCAGCATGAACACAACACCGGACCGGCGAGACTCGTCCTGGTCAAGCCTGGGAGCAATGATGACCTTGTAAGCGTGTGGCTCCTCGGCTCGAATCTTACGGACGATTGAGACGCGGATGGTCTCAGCGTGGTCGAGGGCCCCGAACTCGCGTTCCCAGCCCTTCCATATCTCTTGCGCGGCCGTCGCACCTTGGAAGAGCAGCGCCATCAGCGGCGGCCGACCTTCCGGCACCACGTACCCAATCCCTGACCACCCCGCCCGGTCCCAGAGAGGCAATCGGATCACTGAGGCGACTCGCATTTCATCGTGTCTTACCATCGCCAGATCAGGAGCCGTCGGATCGCCGCGGCGTTCACTTCCTTGACCGAGATCGCCGCGCGAGCGCGGGGCGCGAGGCAACTCGGAGAAGGCCTTCGACCGCCGATATCTGTATTCGCGTTCGTCGCCCCGGTGGAGCGCCGCGAGGCCGGTCACGGAGTCACTTCCGAGCACGTTCGATGCGACGACAAAGCTGCCAGTGAAGTTCAGCGACCGATCAAGCGCGCGTTCCTCGCCGAACAACTGTTCCGCTACGTCCGCCACGCTATCAGCGAAGTGGAAGCATCGCGCCGCGATTCGCATGACACCATCTCGAATCGCCTCTTTCAGGTCGGCTTGGCGGCCCGCGTCGAGGGTTGAAGGGTCGAAGGTGGCGAATGCGAGTTCCCATTCGGGAGCGCCAAGGACCTCGCGGCCTTCGATCGAGAAGGGCCACTTCGACGAATCGCCGGCTCGAACGAAGATCTTCGTAGACGGCTCGACGGCCGCCACGCCATGGGCGAGCCCGGTCGCGAAGAGACCCTCCAATGCGCCGAGCAGGCTCTCTGCAATCTCAACTGCCGGAGAGCCCCGGTCGTGGATGACCGAAATCCGCATGCCTAGCACGATTGAGTTCAACACGAGCCCCGTCTGCCGCTCATAGAGCGAAGACTCATCCGCCCGTATGCCGCCGTCCATATCCCGCCACGAGGACAAATAGGCGTCGACGTCATCTAGGGCCGAGGTCATCTCGCCCGGGAGTTGGTCGGTGTGACCCAAGGCGTATAAGAGCGCTGCCGACGAGTGGAATAGACCCAGCGCCTGTAAGAGGTCCGGCGCGCGTGTCAGCGAACGTAGTGCGCTGGCCCCGAGGTTCAAGATCGCGTGGCCAACCTGAGTGTCGAAATCGGCATCGCGTTCGCCGTACGCCTCCCCAGCCGTCGAATCAGTAGCGGCGAGCGCACCCCGCATGCCGGCGTATAGCCGGTGACTCGCCAACGCTTGGGGCAGTCTCCCTAGTTCGAGCTCGAGCCACCGAATGCGCTCCGTCGCAGCCAAGAGCTGCCATAGGCCAGCTCCGGTGGCATGCCACTCGTTTCCAACGACGTTGGCCGCAAGGAGCCAAGACCCACGAGCGGCCCATAGAAGGCCGAGGCGCGCATAGGCCTCACCAATCAGGCCGAGAAGGCGGACGAGCTGTTCACGACTCTCGTGCCTGTAAAGGAGCGGCAAGGCGCGGCCGGCGACCGCTATGGTGTCCCTGTAGAGCCCTGCCTTGTGGAGTTGGACGGCCCGCTGTGCGATGAGGTCCGCGCCGGCGAGCTCTCCGCTGCGGCGTTGCACCTCCGAAACGACGCGGTCGTAGAGACCTTCAAATGCCTCCGAGTGCACGATGACCGCACCGAGCTCGGCGAGGACATTCGCGAGGACGTTCAGATCGAATCCGATCAGTCCCTCGGCCCGCTCGATCACGGACTCCATCTCGGTGAAGACCCGGCTCGCCGACCCAGGCTCCGTTGTAAGCGTCAACATGAGGCGCAGCGCCTGTGCGGTCAGACTTGCGCTCGGCGAGGTAGTTCTGGCCTCGAAGCGTGCAAGTTCACGATTCAGGCGACGGCGCCGGGCCGCGAGCCATGATGGCGAGCGACTCAGCCATCCTCTGCGTGCGGCCGTCGCCGCGCAGGAGTAGAGATTGGAGAGGCGCTCGATGTCGTAAACGTTGTCCGTACCGCGAACTAGCGCTTCGTAGCGCGTCAAGCGATCGGTGAACGCCTCGTAGTCCTCGAACCACCAGTAGGCCGTCCATGCCCTTTGATAGGCGACTTCCACCCGTTGCTGGCGAAAGCCGGCCTGCTTCGCGAGTTCCTCAGCACGGTCAAACCGCCCTTCGACTTCATCGCGCGGGCGTTCCACTTCCCTCGCCAGGCAAGCAGCGTCGATCGCGTCCTGGACCAAGTTAGGTCCTACCCTCGACTCGCGAACGCCCACTCGAATGGCGTCATCAAGCTCCGCGATCTGCTGGCTGCGAGCGGCGTCCGCCGGTCCGACCCGGACGGAGGGCTTCAGGTCGACGTCGATGTGTAGTAGTTCGACGGCTAACGTTTCGTGGGACCCCGAAAACACGCGATCGAGGATCCAGGACCGATCGAGGATCCGCACGTCGAGCGCGTACGTGCCCCGGAGATCATCCTCGATAGCGGCTCGCTCCTTGTCTGGCACGAACCGGCTGGTCACAAAGAAGGCCTTGGTGTAACCACGTCCGGTTCCAGCGATCTTGCTAACGTCCGAGGCAACCTTGCTGCGCCAATCCTTCTTGGCGCTGAATGCAAACGCCCATCGATCGCGCGCCGCTTCTCTTGCGTTCCCGACATACCAAGCGAGCGCAAGCTGGTCGCTAACTGGGAATGTCTCAGAATCAACCTTGCTGTCGCCACCTCCACTCGGACCCGTATGCGGAATTAGGTTGGGGCAGATCTCCGCCTCTGCAAGCTTCCGCGCGAACAGCTCGAAGTCCCCCTCTTGTCCGCGGCTCGTAAGCGTTTCGAGCTGATACTCGAGCAGCGATCGATTGACGGAGACATGGGTCAGTGCCGCCGAGTCCGAGAAGTAGCCCGGATTTCGCCTTCGAAAGAAGGCTCTTGGCGACTCGATTGCCGGCGAGGAATTAGTGGCCTGCGACGCATCCTGTGACACGACGCCATCTTGGCACTGTCACAGGCTTGGAATTGAGGCCCTCCGAAGCCACTCCCGTCGGATCCGCACTCACTGCGCCCGCGGGCCTGCGCTTAGCCCCTGAATCGGTCTACAGCGACCGAGTCGGCGCGCTGGCGGTGACGCGGCTGAGCCGGATCGGCCACAGCGGCCGTCCGCGGATGATCCACTCGGCGACGGCGAGGTTCAGCGTCCACGCCGCGCCCATGATGAGCGCCCTGGCGAGCACGTCCGGCTTGCCGAAGATCAGCTCGCCGAACAGGAACAGCATCGCCTGCGTGCCCGCCCCGAGGCCGATGGCGTAGCCGCGCATCATCCACGCCCGGTGTCGGGCGATCTCGCGCCGGCGGATGGCGAGGAAGGCAAGGACGATCGACCCGACCATGCCGAAGCCGAAGATGAGCCGGAAGGCATGGAGCAGAGCGCCATCGGAGGCTGGTAGCGCGTAGAACTGCGTCATCCACAGGGCTGATAACGCCGCGACGAGCCCGCTGACGACCGCGATCCGGCCGGCGCGACGATGCCAGACGGGGTTCCGGCGGCGGATGCTCGGGACGAACTGGAACGCGCCGAGCACGATGTATACCGCCGCTCCGACAATGTGCAGGACGACAGGAACGGGCGAGGAGATGAACCGCACGTTCTCCGGCGTGATGTCCGCCCCGATCGCGAGCGTGACCAGGCGATACCCGCCGGCGAGCAGCGGGATCGCCATCAGCAGCAGGATCAGGACGACGGGCAGTCGCGACGATCGCCTTCCGACGGCGGTCGCGCTCACGGCCGGGACTCGAGGACGACGACGGCCGTCTGCGATCGGCGCTGTGCGAACCCGTCGAGGTCGCCGTAACCGCTGTAGCTCTGCAGCAGCGTCCACAGGCGCTCGCGCTCCTCGCCCACGGCCTCGCGAGCGTGCACTGTCCGGGTCGCGCCGCCCTTCACCTCAACGGCGGCATCGGGCAGCGCGCAAAGGTTCAGCCACCAGGCGGGATCCTTCTCGCCCCAGCCGTTCATTGCCAGGGTCACGAGATTCGGGCCGTCCTCGACGTAGCCGAGGATGGCGGCTCGCTCGGTGCCCGATCGGCGACCGACCGTCTTCAGGCGCAGGAGGCCGAACTGGCCGCCGGGACCCTTCGGATGCGAGAGGCCGCGCCGGCCGCCGGTGAGCCGATGGATGGCCCGATGCCCGACCCAGGCCGCGCGAATGAACCAGCGCGGTGGGAGCTTCGGCGTCGTGGCCGGCTGTGGGATCGGCCGGTCAGTCAATGTCGCTCTCCTTCATCGGCTTGAGTCCTTACGACGTAAGGACTATGGTGTGAGGAGGACTCTATCCATACGCTGTAAGGACGTCAAGAGGTAATGTCCGAATGAAGGTCGAGAACGCGGAGCGACGCGAGACGCTGACGAGACAGCGTGTGCTCGAGGCTGCCGTCGAGCTGGCGGACCGGCACGGGATCGAATCGGTCAGCATGCGCCGGCTCGGCCAGGAGCTCGGCATCGAGGCGATGTCGCTCTACACCCACGTGCGCAACAAGGACGACTTGCTCGACGGCATGGTCGAGATCGTGATGAGCCAGGTCCCGGCCGTCGACTCGCGCGAGGGCTGGAAGCAGGCGTTACGCGGGGCCATTCTCGGCGCGCGCGGCGTGCTCCTTCGCCATCCGTGGACGACCGATGTTATCGAGACCCGCGCCACCCCCGGCCCCGCGATGCTGCGGCAGTACGACACCGTGATGGGGATCCTGCGCGGCGGCGGATTCTCGCTCGACCTGACGCACCACGCCATTCACATGCTTGGCAGCCGCCTGCTCGGGTTCACGCGGGAGCTCTTCGACGACTCCCCCACCCTCGACGCCGAGACGGCCAGGGCCATGGCTGAGCAGCTGGGCCCGATGTATCCGCATGTCGCCGAGATGGCGCTCGGCGCGACCCACGACGGCGGCCTCGGAGGCTGCGACACCAACTTCGAGTTCGAACTCGCCCTCGACGTGATCCTCGACGGCCTCGAGCGGCTGCGTCAGTCAGCCTGACGCTCCCCTCGAGGGTGGACTCGCTGCTAAATGGCTCCTTGGGGCCACGGCTGAAGCGGCGGCGCCGGATGCGTTGGTGGCTGATCGGGCCGGTCAGCGGTAAGGCGATCCCACGCCTTTGGGCCCAAATATGTCGCGGCCTCCCAGGCTAGGTTGCCTGCTAGCCACCCGGGCGACGCATTGAGACCTATGCGTCCGACACGTAAGGCGTCATCGCCGTACTTGCCGAGGAACTTGATTCCCTTCTTTGCGGCTGCACCAACACCACCACCGCCTTCGACCGTGAGCGGGACTTGTCCAAAAGTCGATCCACCCCAAGTCTCGCTACCGCCGAATACCGGGGTCGTGTTGAAGTTGGACCAGCCAGGATCAAGCCCGCCGAGTGGCTGC
>DASQLS010000270.1:0-8122 GCA_035629915.1 Candidatus Limnocylindrales bacterium
TATTGGAAGAACGTGCCCTTCGATTCGCTGGGCGAAGACGAGATCGCGGCGATCCTCGACCACGTCGGCCGGATGGCGGCCGGTTCCGCTGCCGACATCCATCACATGGGCGGCGCCGTCAGCCGTGTGCCGGAGGACGCAACGGCCTTTCCCGACCGAAACGCGCGCTACTGGATGAACATCTACGGCTACTGGGGCGACGCCACACAGGATGTCGAGCGGATCGCCTGGACCCGCTCATTCCATGCCGCGCTCCAGCCCTCGGCGCGTGCCGGGGAGTACGTCAACTTCCTCGGCGCCGAGGGCCCGCGTGCGGATGCGCGCCAGCTCGCACTCGACGCTTACGGCGCCGCCAAGCTCGAGCGACTGGTCGCGCTCAAGCGCCAGTACGACCCCACAAACCTCTTCCGCCTCAACCACAACATCCCGGTCGACTGATAACGCCGCCGGCGATTGAGCCAGGCGGCACTACTCCGGGCAGGCGCCCTCGGGAGCGGGCTGAATCTGGATGTTGCTGAGCGCGCCGCCCATTGCCTCGCCACCAGGTACGAGGTCAATTGTCATGAACCCGCCGTTCACCGTCACCGTCACCACGTAGTCGAGCGGCATGTTGCCGATCGGTGTCGACACGATGGCGGATGTCGTGGTCACGGTGGTCTGAACACCACCCTCGCCAGGCATCGTGAACGAGACCGGCAGGTCGGTCCACGGGACCTCGAAACCCTGATTGCTCAATCCGCCCGTGCGCAAAACCCCGGTCCACGTCCCATAAGGTCCGTCGCAGCTGATCAGGTCCACGACCGTGCCCGGCAACACGCCTTCCATGCCCGGCCGATCGACCTTGACGATGACCGCTCCCGACTCCTCATCTTCCTTGCAGAAGTCCTCGATGCTGACGCCGGCGAGCGTGCCCGAGGAACTGGTCGAGCTGCCCGAGACCGCCACCGCGAAAAAAGTCGCCAGCTGCGTAAGCGGGAAGGGGAGTGGCTTGCCGTCGGGGCAGACGCAGCCACCCGGTTTGGTGCAGAACCGCTGGCCTATGGCGAGCGGCTCGTCGACCGACCGGTCGGAGATCCGGATGAAGCCATTGCCGGTGACGATGACGATGTCGGCCGACGATGTCGCGTGGTACTGCGACGTCGCGTACGCGCCTGTCGATACGGACGCGGGCACTCCGTTTGCGATGGTCAACGGATCGGGCGTCGTGTTGCCGGGCGGAACTCCGGGCCCGATCAGGTCCCACGCTGCGCCGCGATCCGGCTCGCGGAACCAGCCCGAGCCCCATGAATCGAGGAAGGCGTTGGCCTCGGCGCCGGACGCCACCCACGCCGCCTCGTTCACGTACCCGTCCCAGATCGCCTCCCACTTGGGCCACGGATCGATGCCCGTCGCAGCCAGGTCTGCCCAGAAGCCGACGCCGTCGTACGTCCGCTGGAAGAGCGGCGTCTCGGGACTGTCGACGTACTCGTCCCAGAAGCCACCATCTTGGGGAGCGCCGGCGATGACGTACGAGACCCACTCGGCGCCACCCTCCTGCCACCAGTCGGGGCCGTTGATATAGCGACTCCGGTCGCTGAAGTAGGCTGCCTGGAAGCAGTGGAACGTCTCGTGGGCGGCCGTGAGCAGGATGTTGAGGGCGGCGTCCGTGACACCTCCCGTGAACCAGCGGATCTCGCAGCCTGTGTACGCCCCGTTCGCGTAGAACCCATCCGCGTCTGCCAGCGCGTCAGGACGCTGGGTCGTGGGGAAGCTGACCTTGATCATGCCCGGGATGTCGCCGATCTTGGCCGCGATCGCGGTCCGATAGTCGTCCGTCGCGTCGACGATCGCCTGCTGGACGGGGGTGAGCTGATCCCGCGGGCCGGTTACGCGGTCGGGAGCCACGCCTCTTACGGACGCCACGGTCGCGGGGCCGATCTCGACGAATGGAGCGTCAGGGTCCGGCGCGAGCCACTCATCGACTACGGCCTGCTGCTCGGCGCTCAGCTCTTCGTAGTGAGCGAGGATCGCGCGGCGCGCGATCGTTCCCTCGACGCGTTCTGTCGTATCGGGCACGCCCTCCACGCCGGGGAGCGGCCCGTAGGCCATGGCGAACAGCCGGAGCGCGGACTCGAGTGAACGCTCGCCGTCGGTCGAGACGTCCTGCAGCTCGGCTTCCCACGGAGTGTCGGGGACGTCAGGCGCTGCGGGTGAGGCCACGCCGGCGGGTCCGACCGTCGCACCTGGTCCCTGCGGACCCGGGGAAATGGACACGCAGCCCGCCAGGATCACGGGCAGTAGAAGCGCGGCCAGGCGGAGACCCCCCTCTGTCTTCACTGCGCGGGAGTCTAAACGACAGCGAAATGCTCGATGGGGCGCATCGATGTCGAGTGCAAGACGCTTCGATCGAGACTCAGGCGGTCGTCGAATGGAGGATCACATGCCTCAGAAGCAGCACCTGCCCAGCGTGAGCGACAAGGAACAGAAGATGTACGAGCACATCAAGGAAAGTGAGCTCGACCAGGGCCGATCGGTCAAGGAATCCAAGGCGATCGCGGCGGCAACGGTGACCAAGCACCACAACGAAAAGGGCCACGCCAAGAGCAAGTAGAGTTCGGCCGATGGCCGACGAACGAACACCTGAGCGCGAGACATCGCTGCTGAATGACCAGTCGAAGACAACTTCTTGGGAGATGGCCAGAGAGAGGCTCGCCAATCCCGAGCAGCCCAGAACATGCTGGCTGGCCACAACGAGTCCGGACGGTCGGCCCCACCTGATGCCCGTGATCGCGTTCTGGATCGACGACGCGATGCACATGGTCGTGGGGGAGGGGAGCAGGAAGGCACGCAACCTGGCGGCGAACAGTCAGTGCGTGCTCGCGACGAGCAGTACGACGCTCCCGTCGCTCGACATCGTGATCGAGGGCACAGCGGAACCGCTCACCGATGAGGGCGCCGTCCGCGACATCGCCGCGTTCCTGAACTCGAACAACTGGCCACTCGAGGCCAAGGGTGACAAGGTCTGGGGTCCCAACGCCCCGACTGCCGGCCCGCCGCCCTACGCGATCTTCCGGCTCGTCCCCGCCAAGGTGTTCGGCCTGCCGGGCATGCTAGGCATGGACCAGTTCAAACCGGAGGAGCTGCCAAAACCCACTCGCTGGGACTTCAGCCGATCCTGAGGCGACGGTTGGGTCCGGCTAGGTCGGGACGACGGCGACCCAGCGGCCGCTCCACTCAGGCGCCTGGCCCCACTCGAGCGGCGTGAACTTCTTCTTGAGCTGCTTGGCCGTCAGCCAGGTGCGCGGTCCCGGGTCGTAGCGCCGGCCACCGATCGTCCCGTCGGGATAGAGCGGCCCCATCACCTGGACGGCCGTCACCTTGAAGTCGTTCGTGTCGTTCGGGTCGGCGGTCGCCTCGAAGCCGGTCATCACCCACGCGTGGCCGCCGTGGTGGACGAATAGGCCGATCGGCCGTCCCTCGGCGCGCAGGCGCTTGGCCAGCTGGCGCAGGCCGGGCTGATATTGAGTGGCCAGGTTGATCGCGTAGTTGCCGGCGCCGAAATGCTCCAGCGCAGCCACCCAGCCGACCGGATCGACGCCGTTGTTGTTGGGCTGGTAGCGGCCGTGATTGCGTCCGTAGCGCCAGTACGACTTCTGGGCACTCGCCGAGTGATCGGTCCTGCCCTCAATCATGTTGAGCATCATCTGCACGCTGGCACCAACGCAGGTGTAGTTGGTGTACTGCTGGCTGAACGAGCCCTGGGTGTAGACGCTGTATCGGCCGCTCCATTCAGCCGCGGCCGCCGACGGCAGCGCGACGCCAAGAACGAGCGTGGCCATGATGACGCTGGCTACTACGCGACGGGCAAGGCGCACGGCTGCTCCCCCTTGTTGCTGAAGGTCCCGATTTGCGGCCACGACAACCGCAGGCGTCGATTGAACCCGATTTGAGGGCCGAGTGCATAAAGTGTTCGGCATGAGCGAAGAGGGGTGGCGTGACTTTCTATCCGCCGATGGCGTTGAGGACTGGGTAATCCTTCATGGTGGGCCGACGGCCACGTTCAGAGTCGGGTCTCTCCAAGAGGCGACGCGGCTGGCAGCTGCGGTGGCCGACGTCCCCGGCCTGGAGTCGCGCACCATCCTTACCGCAGCGGCCGACCGCCTCACCGTGAAGCTCACGCGCGAGATGTGGGGCACCGAAGCGCGGCACGTTGAAGTGGCGCGAGCCATCTCCGAGGTTGCGCGCCAGCACGGAGCCAGCGCCGATAGGGCCGCGGTTCAAGAGGTCCAGCTTGCGGTCGCTGCCAGGCCACAGTCGATTGACCTCGGGTTCTGGCGCGCCGTTCTCGGCTACACGGAGCTGCATGCGGACAACTGCATCGACCCGCTCGGCCAGGGCTCAACCGTCTGGATGCAGGATCTCGACCCGGCAAAGCCACTCCTCCACGCCATGCATATCGACGTTTCGCTCGCGCGGGAGCACGCCGAGGAGCGCATGCAGGCGGCCGTCGCCGCGGGTGGGAGAGTCGTCGACGAATCGAGCGCTCCCGGTGCATGGATCCTGGCCGATCGAGCGGGCAACAAGGTCTGCATCGCCGCCTGGCCCGATGGCGCCGCCATGCCCGACTCCGACGAGACTGCCTAACCCTCGAAGCCGCTTCGACCAAGGCTCACCGGCACGTCAAACTGTCGGCTTGGGCCGACCAGCGCACTGAGAGATCAGGAGGGGCGATGAAAGACGACGCTGTTCACGTAGGGCGTGACTCGAAAGGGCCGCAGGCCGCACCTGGGGACGCCGTGGCAGAACTCAACGATCGCGCGGCTCTGCAGATCCTCATATCGGAGCACGCGAGTCTCTCGAGCGCACGGTCGCTCGCTTACAACGAGGCATTTACGCGCGGCGACATGTTCCTTGGCTTCCTCTCGATGTCGCTGGTCGCGCTGGCGCTCATCGCGCAGGCCGTTCCTGCGCCCGAGCTGCCAAAAATCGCAGCGCTTGTGTTCGCCTTCGATCTGATCGTCGGGCTGACGAGCTTTGGGCGGATTCTGGCGGCCGGCTACGAGGACTACCTCGCGGTCCACGGCATGGCGCGCATCAGACATGGCTATCGGCAGATCGAGCCAACCGTACGGCCCTACATCACGAGCAGCGCCAACGACGATCTGACTGGGGTCATGCTCAGCTACGGCAGCCCACCGACCAGAGGCGGTTCAGCCGTGCTCTACGGCGTAACGACGTCGTCGGGAATGATGACCATCGTCATCTCGATGCTCGCCGGCGTGCTGGCATTCCTGGTCGCACTCATCGCCGGAGCGTCCGTAGTTGGCGGCCTCATCGCGGGCGGGCTGGCCATGGTCGCGGTTTTCGCGGCGCTGGCATACGTAACTTTCCGCTACTACATGAGAAAACAGGCGGTCATTCCCGTGCTGTTTCCGACGCCTGAGGGCGAGTGAAGTCGGGGACACCCATCAACCGGCGGATGCGTGCGCTGCACCTCGTCAAGGCGCGCCCGATGGCGACGCAACGTTGTGAAGGCGAGCACGTCCGTGTCAACGTCTTACAGGCAAAGCCGTGAAGCTCAGATCCTCGTTTGAGCGCGTGCTGACCGGGCCAACGCCCGAAGATCTGTGGGACCTGCAGAAGGCGCTGCTCACCGTCGGCGGCGCGGATGCGGAACGAGCGCGCGGCGTGGCACGCGCCTTCCACTCATGCCTGAGGACGCTCAACAGCAAGTCGGCATCGCGGACGGCCAGCCGCTGGGGCGCGGTCCTCGGCACCGCGGCTGTTGCCAGCCTCAGCCTCCCCGAGCTGCGCGACCGCCAGGATCGCGGCCTCGAGGAGCTGCTCGAGGGCGCCATTCCGGCAGTTCTGGAGATCGGTGCCGCCGTGCAGACGGCGGCGGCGTGGGAGATCGAGGCGCAGCTGATCTACGACGAGTACGCATGGTTTCTGTATGAGGAGCTGTGGGACGTCTCGGCAACCAGCGGACCAGGCATGTCTGTGGGCGAACGCCGCCGCCGCATCGACTCCGTGCTCGACCCACTCTTGGATCCCGGCCTGTCCGACGCCGACCGGGCGACGCTGGTCGTCGACGTGTTCATGTCGGTCCTTGCGGCGCGCGTGTTACCGCTGCTGAGGTGAGCAAGAAGGGCGTTCCGGACGAGACACGGATCGACCGCTGGCTGTGCGCGGTGCGCCTCGTGAAGACGCGTCCCATGGCCACGCAGCTCTGTGAAGGCGGGCACGTGCGCGTCAACGGCACCTCCGCCAAGCCGTCGACGAAGGTTCGCGCGGGTGACGTCGTGCATGCGCTCATCGCGGCACGCGAGCGGATCGTCGAGGTCGTGCAGCCGATCGAAACACGCGTCAGTGCGCCGGTGGCGGCCACTTGCTACGTCGACAACAGCCCGCCGCCCGTCATCAGCGAGATCGCACCGGGCATCAAGGTGATGCGTGGCGAAGGTCGGCCGAGCAAACGTCTTCGCCGCGAGCTCATTCGCATGCGCCGGATCGCGGACGCCTGATTGTTCGCTACCTGGCGACTTCTCTGCGCACGGCGAGCGGGTCCTTTCCCCGGTCGAGGCCCTTGTAGGCCGCCTGGCGGACCAGGCCATCTCCGGTCCAGCTCGCGAATTCAGCGCGGATCACCAGCTCCGGACGCACCCAGTGCGCGTTCCGAGATGCGGCCCGTGGGGGAGGTGGGGTAAACGGTGCCTCCTCTGCGCCGAGCGAGGCCAGCAGAGCCAGGAGCTCGGCCCGCTTGTCGCCCGTGAAGCCGGTGCCGATCTTTCCGGCGTAGCGGAGCACGCCTTCGTCGTAGACGCCCACGAGCAAGGCAGCAAGATCGGCAGCGGTCCCAATGCCACTCGTCCAGCCGCCCACGACGAGCTCCTGCTCGGGGCGAATCTTGATCTTCTGCCAGGTCAGCGTGCGAAGGCCGGGTTGGTAGGTGGATCGCCGGTCCTTGGCCATGATCCCTTCGAGGCCACGCTCCTTGGCCGCGGCGAAGGCTGAGACGCCGTCGCCTTCGGTGTCCTCGCTGAATCGAACACGTGCATCCGGACGGAGCGCCGCGGCCAGGAGACGTCGTCGCTCCTCAAGCGGCTCGTCGAGCAGGGAGCGGCCATCGATGTACAGCAGGTCAAAGACCATGTACAGGAACTGGCCCGCGCCGGCGGCCGCCGCGACTCTGCCCTTGATGCCGGCCTGGAGCCGGGCGAAGTCGGGCTCGCCTGCTTCGTCGACCGCGATCACCTCACCGTCGACGATCGCCTGCTTGGCCTCGATCCACGTCGGCGGCTCGAGGAACGACCCGAAGTAGCGGCCCGCGTCGAGGCCCCCGCGCGTCATGGCTCTGACTTGCTCGTGGTCGACGATGGTTTCGACCCTGAATCCGTCCCACTTGACCTCGAACTGCCAGTCCGGGTTTTCGAAAGGCGCCGCCACGAGCGTCGCGTTCATCGGCGGGATGAACGTCGGCATGGCCTTTCGCGCCATCAGCGCCAGCCGAGCTCCGGGGCGACGTACTTCAGGATCGACTCGATGGCGTGGGCGTTGTAGTCCACCCCGAGTTGGTTCGGCACCGTCAGCAGCAGCGTGTCGGCCGCCTCGATGGCGGTGTCCTCCTTGAGCTGCTCGACCAGTTCCTGCGGCTCGGCTGCATATGAACGTCCGAAGACCGCCAGCTTGTTGGGCTCAATGTAGCCGAACTGGTCGCGGCCCTGCTGCGGTCCGCCGAAGTACTCACGATCGCGGTCGTCGACGAGGGCGAAGATGCTGCGACTGACCGACACGCGCGGCTCGCGCTCATGGCCCGCTTCCTTCCAGGCGGCCCGATAAGCATCGATCTGCCGGCGCTGCTGGACGTGGAGCGGATCGTCGCTCTCGGCGAACACCAGCGTCGAGCTCATCAGGTTCATGCCCTGCTGCGCGGTCCAGACGGCCGTGTCAGTCGAGGCGGCTCCCCACCAGATCCGCTCGCGAAGCCCTTCCGAGTAGGGCTCCAGGCGCAGCAAGCCGGGCGGATTGGGAAACATCGGCCGAGGATTCGGCTGGGCGAAGCCCTCGCCGCTCAGTAGATCGAGAAAGACCTTGGCGTGACGGCGGGCCATGTCGGCATCGGTCTCGCCCGCGGGAGGCTCGT
>DASQLS010000271.1:0-2288 GCA_035629915.1 Candidatus Limnocylindrales bacterium
AAAACCTGCGCGCACCGTGATTCGGATCCCGGCACCGAGTCCTCTGATGGGCCGAAGAATCCGCCGGTGGGAGGTGATCCCCGATTGGCTGAGGTACGTGTAGGCGAAAACGAGACCTTCGAGAGTGCCCTGCGGCGCTTCAACAAGAAGATCCAGCAGAGCGGCATCCTCGCGGAGGCTCGCCGACGCGAGCACTACGAGAAGCCCAGCGTGAAGCGCAAGCGCAAGGAAGCGAAGCGCAAGAAGGCCGCCCGCTCCGAGTAGCGGACGAGGCGGCCCGAGCGATGCCCCGCCCGAGGAACGCCAACCGGTGACTCTTTCCAACAGGCTCCAGGACGACCTTACGCAGGCCATCCGCGATCGCGACGAGCTTCGTCGGGACACATTGCGGATGGTGATTGCGGCTGCCTACAACACGCAGAAGGCGGCCGGTCGCGACCTGTCCGACGACGAGGTCATCCAGGTGCTCACGCGCGAGGTCAAGACGCGCCGCGAATCCTTCGACGCCTACACGGCCGGCGACCGCCCTGAGGCCGCTGCCAAGGAGAAGGCCGAGATCGCGATCATCCAGGCATATCTGCCTGATCAGCTCGACGAGTCCGAGCTTTCTGTGCTCGTCACGCAGGCAGTCGACGAGTCGGGCGCATCGTCGCCACGCGACATGGGCAAGGTGATGGCCGTGCTGATGCCCAAGGTGCGCGGCCGCGCCGACGGCAAGCAGATCAGCGCGCTCGTCGCCCAGGAGCTGACCCGGCGCGATCTGGCCGGGCACGGCCACTGATGATCGCCCGATCCGCCTCCATCCGCCGCTTCACGCGTGGCGACGCGAGCCGACTGGTTGGCTTCGGCCTGCTGCTGGTTGTCGCGCTCGGCGGTGTGCTGGCCATCGACGCCCTGCCCGGCCCCTTCGCTGGGTCGGCCGCGATCGTCGACGGGGTCGCCGCGACCGACATCCGCGCGCCGCGGGCAATCACTTTCGAGAGCCAGGTTGCCACCGATCAGCGTCGTGAGGAGGTGCGCCAGCAGATCCCGCCCCAGTACGACTTCACGCCCGAACGGGGGCAGCTCACGGCCGGCCAGCAGCTCGACGCCTTCGACGAGCTGGTCGACCCGATCGATGCAGCCTTCGATGCCATCCTGACCGACGAGGCACGCCAGATCGCGCTTCGTGCGGCAGTGGCCGACCTGTCGGCCGAGGGCATGGACACGCTCGCCGGGATGGACGAAGAGGCATGGACGGCGCTGCGCGCCGAGATGGCGCGCACGCTTCAGTCGGTGCAGCGCCAAGAGGTCCGCGACACCCTCCTGCCCGACATCAGGACATCGATACCGAACCGCGTCAGCGCGCGCTTCGTGCCCGTGCAGCGCGCGCTCGCCGGAGAGCTGATCACGCCACTCGTGGTTGCCAACTCCACCTTCGACGAGGCGGCAACCGAGCGCGCGCGTGACGAGGCAGCGAACCTGGTCGAGCCGGTCAGCTTCTCCATCCGAAACGGCGAGATCATCGTCCAGCGCGGTCAGCGCGTCGATGACCTGGCTCGGGAGAAGCTCGACCTGTATGGCCTGCTCGATCCACAGCCCGACGCCGCTCGGGCCCTGGGCTGGTTCGCTCTGGCAGGACTCGCCGTCGCGGTGCTGCTCGCGTGGGTGTGGCGCTTCCGGCCCAACATCTGGCATCGCGGCCAGGCATTGCTGCTGATCGGCCTGGTTGTTGTCGGCACGGCCGCGGCGATGAAGATCACCGGCGACCGGTCGGTGCTGCCCTACGTCCTTCCCACGGCGGCCGTGGGGCTGCTGCTTGCCGTGCTGCTCGACAGTGGCGCGGCCATGATCGTCACCGCGATCATTGCCCTGATCGGTGGGGCGGTCATCGGCACGGTCGAGTTCTCTGCCTACGTTTTCTTCGGCGGCATGGCCGGCATCATCGTCGTGCGACGCGGCGAGCGGCTGACCCACTTCGCCCAGGCGGCGCTGGCGATCGCCGCCGTCAATTTGGCGGTAGTGACGTTATTCACGCTGCTCGGCGATCGCGATGCCGCTGGTTTGGTCGAGCTCGCCGGCGCGAGCGTTGCCGCCGCGGTGGGGAGTGCCGTGGCCGCGCTCGGCTCATTCGTCCTCGTCGGGAATCTCTTTGGGATCACGACCTCCTTCCAGCTGCTCGAGCTGGCCAACCCGTCGCAGCCCTTGTTGCGCCGCCTGACGCTCGAGACGCCGGGCACCTACCACCACTCGCTCATGGTCGGCAACCTCGCCGAGCGTGCCGCGGAAGCGATCGGCGCCGACGCGCT
>DASQLS010000272.1:0-14221 GCA_035629915.1 Candidatus Limnocylindrales bacterium
GCCGCGCAAACGTGCTGTCCGCCGATGTCCAGGTCGACCGCATCGTCGACGCCGATTGGGGTCGAGGGGATGTAGTTGTCGTGATACTCGCCTTCACCCATCTCGCCGCTGTTGCCCTGTCCCCAGCAACGGAGAGTGCCGTCGTCGATAAGGGCGCACACCGGAGCCGCGGCACCGATTGCCACGGCGTCCTGGACGCCACCGACCTGGAGCGGCACCAGGCTCGACGCAATGAATTGGCGCGCCAGCTGGCGATCACGATTGCGGCCCCAGCACCAGGCGCTTCCATCGGCGAGAGCCGCACAGGTGAACGCCGTTCCGGCGGCCACGTCCACGGCCGCGCCCAATCCGGCCACGGTCACCGGCGTGCTGCTGGCGGAGGTTGTGCCGTCGCCCAGCTGGCCAAATGTGTTCACGCCCCAGCACCGAATCGAGCCGTCCTTGATGACCGCGCAATCGTGCTGAAAACCGGCTGATATCGCCAGCACGTTGGTGAGGCTTGGGACAACGACTGCCCCAGCCGGGATGGCGGGTTCGGGTAACAGTCCGCCACCGAGATCATCGCCCCAGCAGGCGACCGTGGCGTCGGCCAGGAGCGCGCAGGTGTGGTCGAGGCCGGACGTCAACGCAACCGCCGAATCGACGCCGACCACGGTCACCGGGGTGGCCGACAGGTTCCTATTCGAGCCGTCACCGAGCTGGTGGTTCTGGTTGCGGCCCCAGCACTCCACCTGGCCGTTCGCGAGCAGCGCGCACGTGTGGCTGTCGCCGGCACTGACGGCGATCGCTCGTGAGATGCCGAGGACTGGCAGGGCGGCGAGCCGTGGCTGCAGTCCCGGTGTGCCATCACCGAGCTGCCCGTGCGAATCGGTGCCCCAGCACCACACCGACCCATCGTTGGCCAGTGCGCAGGTGTGGTTGGTGCCGGCCGCGATCACTGCCGGTCGGTAGGCCATCTCGGTCGCCGAAACCATCGCTGGCATGACCGGAACGAACGCGGCCAGAACCACGAGGACGACAAGCGCTCGGCGCGCACGCCAACTCATGCCGCCCATTCGTCCGAACAACGAGATCTCCCTCCGCGGCCACAGCTCGCGCTGTATCGGGCGGAGTATAGGCCCGGCCCGTTCGTGTCTCGGCGGCTCCGTTTGGGCCTCTTTGGCGAAGCGGAGGCCCCGATCGGGCCTGCGCACGAGGTCGGCTACGATACCGGCCGCATGAACCCCGAGGGACCCGTCACCCTGGCCACCGCGTACCGCACGCACACGCTCGGCGAGCTTCGCACCGAGCATGTCGATGCGGAGGTTTCGCTGTCCGGCTGGGTAAACCGCCGGCGCGACCTGGGGCAGCTCATCTTCATCGACCTGCGCGACCGCCACGGCGTGACCCAGGTCGTGATCGACGCGACCGAATCACCCGATGCGCACGCGGCCGCCACCGCGGTACGCAACGAGTTCGTGCTGCGCGTCCAGGGCACCGTCGCGCGGCGTCGCGAGGGCACGGAGAACCCCAAGCTGGCGACCGGCGAGATCGAGATCCGGGCCGCGTCGGTAGAGGTGCTGTCGTCGGCCAAAACGCCGCCGTTCCCGATCAATGAGCCCGAGGACACCGACGAGGCGCTTCGGCTCAAGTACCGCTACCTCGACCTGCGCCGCGAGGCCATCAACCACCGCCTCGTATTGCGCTCGAAGCTGTTGCGCTCCCTGTCCGAGGTCCACCACAAGCACGGCTTCGTCGAGGTCGAGACGCCGATCCTGATCAAGTCGACCCCCGAGGGCGCGCGGGACTTCATCGTCCCCTCGCGCCTCCAGCCGGGCAACATCTACGCCCTGCCGCAGTCGCCGCAGCAGCTCAAGCAGCTGCTCATGGTCGCCGGCTTCGATCGCTACTACCAGATCGCCCATTGCATGCGCGACGAGGACGCCCGCGCCGACCGCGGCCCGGAGTTCACCCAGCTCGACATCGAGATGAGCTTCGTGTCGCAGGAAGACGTGATGTCGTTCGTCGAGATGACGGTGGCCGAGGTCACCCGCGCCGTCGTTCCCGATCGACCGATCCGAACTTCGCCCTTCCCGCGCTTCTCGTACCGCGAGGCGATCGACCGCTTCGGATCGGACAAGCCTGACGTCCGCTTCGGGATGGAGCTGAAGGATCTGGGCGAGGTGGTGCGCGGCTCCGGCTTTGGCGTGTTCGACAACGTCATGGAATCGGGCGGCCGAGTCGTTGGCATGGCCGCGCCGGGTCTCGGCAGCGCGACGAGATCGCAAATCGACGAGCTGACCGCGATGGCCAAACGGGCCGGTGCCAAGGGACTCGTCCACATGGCCGTCGATAACTCGGGTGCCGTCACATCGCCCGTGCTCAAGTTCCTGGGGGAGGAGCGCGCCGATCAGATTGTCGCGGCCGTCGGTGCGTCGCCGGGCGACCTCGTCCTTATCGTTGCCGACGCCGATATTCACGCCCAGGAGGCGCTCGGCGACCTACGCGCGGTCCTCGGTCAGCGGCTCGGGCTGATCAAGGACGACAACGAGCTGTCGTACCTGTGGGTCTACGACTTCCCGATGTACAAGTGGGACAAGGACGGCAACCGTTGGGATGCCACGCACAACCCATTCAGCGGCGTCCAGCCCGACGACGAGAAGCTCCTTGAGACCGCCACTGGCGACTTCTCACAGCTGTCACCGTCCGACCCTGCGGGCCAGGCGCGGGCGCTGCAGCATGACCTGGTGCTCAACGGCTGGGAGCTGGGCGGCGGCTCGATCCGAATTCACCGCCACGACCTGCTCGAGCGCTCGTTCCTGCTCCAGGGTCACTCGCGCGAGGCGATGCAGGAAAAGTTCGGTGCGGTGCTCGATGCTTTCGAGTACGGCGCGCCGCCGCACGGTGGCATTGCGCTCGGCATCGACCGCTGGATCGCGCTGCTCACCAACCAGGAGAACATCCGCGAGGTGCAGGCATTCCCCAAGACCGGCACCGGCTCGGACCTGATGCTCGGCGCGCCGTCACCCGCCGAGCCCGCCCAGCTCGCCGAGCTCGGCCTCTTGATGGCACCAGCCAGGGAACCCGTCAAGCCGGCCTAACGCGCCGCCTCTACTCGCTCCAAGAGCTCGACCGTGGAATCAGCGGCTTCCTGTTGCTGCTGTTCTCTTGGGATCGTCGCCGGCGGGTCGTTCGGCTGACCCGCATAGGCGCCGAAGTTGGCGTGGTTGCCGCCGTCGATCGCGGTGATGGTTTGGTTCGCCGGAAGCAACGCCAAAGAATCTGGCGAGACGAATCGAGCGGCGCCAGTGTCCAGGGTGCCGTACACGACTGCAGCGGCGACACCAGTCCGTGATACATCGGCGGCGCTGTAGGCAGCCCACAATACGAGCCCCTCGACAGCGTCGGGATGGGCAGCGACGTATTGGCCGGCCATCGCGCCACCGAGCGAGTGCCCACCGACTGCCCACGTCTGGATCTCCGGTCGGGCGGCAATTACCCGGCTGGCCGCATCGACATCCAAAACGGCGAAGTTGAAGGGCATCGAAACCACGACCACGAGATAGCCCCGATCGGCGATCAGTCGGGCCGTTGGCGCATACGCCTTGGCGGGGACCTTGCCGCCGGGATAGAGGATCAGCCCGACGTCCGCGCCGCCCGTCGGCACGAAGGTAATGTTGCCATCGTCCTGTTCGACGGCGACCGACGCGCTGGGAATGAGCGCAGCATCGGCTTCTGGAAGTACCTGCTGGGGAATGGCCAGCCAAACCGCGCCGGCGATCGCGACGACCACCACGACTGCCACTAGCGCCGCAACTATCCGGCGCACGGTTACGCGCCGCCGCGGCGCGCCACTCATCTGACTAGTCAGGTTCGTCGGCGGCTTGAGGGTACGGGGCGAGGGCAGGGCCCTCGAGGGGCACGTCGTCGGCCATCTCGGCGGCGGCGGCACCCCATTCGGGCGCGGCGCCGGCGACCGGCTCGGGCGGGCCCTGGTATTCGGGCAGTGAGTCCATTGATGTGCTGATGTCGTGAACGACGCCGGGATCGCCCGTGTCGATGACCTCGAGCGGGGCACCGTCAGCGATCAGGTCTGCCAGCAGCTCATCGGGCATGAGCGCCGCGTCCTGTGCGGCGAACGAATCAAGCAAGCTCACAGGGATCAGTGCCGGCCAACCGATGGTTTCCTCGTAGCGCGGCCGCAGGATCGCGTCGCGATGGGCGCCGTGTGCCTCGATCATCGACGTGACCGTCTCGGCGTCGACCCAGGCCATGCGGCCCGGCCAGATCAGGCACGCGTCGGTTTCGCTGACCTTGTCAGCCGCGACGCGCATGCCGCGTGCGATCTGGCCGACCGGACCCGTCTCGACCGGTGCCGGCTCGGCAAGCACGGCCGGTGAACCGGCAAGCGTCGACGCGACTCCGCCTTCGTAATCGTCGAACGAGACGACCACGATCGGGGTGGCGCCGCCGGCCCACGCCGACTCGACAATCCGCCGCGCGGCGCTCCGGCCGGCGGCATCGGCGAGAGCTCCCTCGAGCCGGGCGAACAACACGACTGCAGCGACCGTCATGGCGCGCATCGTAGCCGCGAAGCCATCCTGTGCGACAATCGGCACTCCCCATGACAAGCCCCGCGCCCGTAGTTCCGCACGCCCCTGCCGCCGGCTCCGCCGTGCGCGACGACTTGCGCAACCTGGCCATCGTGGCCCACGTCGACCACGGCAAGACCACGCTGGTCGACGCGATGCTCCGTCAATCGGGCGTCTTCCGCGCCAACGAGCAGGTCGTCGAGCGCGTCATGGACTCGATGGACCTCGAGCGCGAAAAGGGCATCACGATCATGGCCAAGCAGACCACGATCGAGCACGACGGCCGCCGCCTGAACATAGTTGACACGCCGGGCCACGCCGACTTCGGCGGCGAGGTCGAGCGCACGCTGCTGATGGTCGATGCGATCCTGCTCCTTGTCGACGCAGCGGAGGGGCCGCTTCCCCAGACGCGCTACGTCCTCAGCAAGGCACTCGCCCGTGGCCTGCCGGTGGTCGTCGCGATCAACAAGATCGATCGCTCGGACGCGCGCTCAGGCGAGGTGCTCGACGACATCTACGAGCTGTTCATCGACCTTGGCGCCAGCGCCGAGCAGCTCGACTTCCCGGTGCTCTACACCAATGCCCGGGCGGGAACGGCCACGCGCCAGCTCGATCAGCCCGGCACCGACCTTCGGCCGCTGCTCGACACACTGGTCGAGATCACCCCGGCCCCGACCCACCAGCCCGACCATCCACTTCAGCTGCTGGTCACCAACCTCAGCGCCAACGACTACGTCGGCCGGATGGCCGTCGGCCGGATCTGGAATGGCACGATCAAGATGGGCCAGCGCATCAGCGTCGTCCGTGACGAGCCCGACTCGACCGATGGCAGCGTCGAGCCCGGCCGCGTCACGGTCCTCAATGGCGCGGTCACCAGTCTGACCACTGCCCACGGCATCGAGCGCGTCGACATCCAGGAGGCCGGGCCGGGCGAGATCGTCGCCGTGGCAGGCCTGCCCGAGGTGACGATCGGCGACACGATCACCGACCCAGCCGATCCCCGGCCCTTGCCGCGGCTCGAGCTCGACGAGCCCACGCTGCGCATGACGTTCGGCGTCAACACCTCGCCGCTCAGCGGCCGTGAGGGCAAGTTCGTTACCAGCCGCCAGATCAGGGAGCGCCTCGATCGTGAGGTGCTGGGCAACGTCTCGATCGAGGTCCTGCCGACGGCCACCCCGGACACGTTCGAGGTGCGCGGCCGCGGCGAGCTGCAGCTGGCCGTTCTGATCGAGCAGATGCGTCGCGAGGGTTACGAGCTGCAGGTATCACGGCCCGAAGTGCTGCTGCGCGAGGTCGACGGCGAGATCCATGAGCCGTACGAGCGCATCACCATCGACATCCCGCCCGACTTCATCGGCCCGGTCTCGCAGTCACTCGCCGATCGTCGCGCCCGGATGGAGCTGATGACGACGGACGCGGACGGTCGCACGCGGATGGAGTTCATCATCCCTACGCGCGGCCTGGTCGGCTATCGCGGACAGCTGCTGTCAGAGACGCGCGGCACGGCGCTGCTGCACCAGATCGGCGACGGCTATGGGCCGTGGGCGGGGGAAGTGACCCATCGAACGTCGGGCGTCCTGGTCAGCGATCGGTCGGGCGAGTCCAACGCCTACGGCCTGTTCAACCTCCAGGAGCGCGCGTCGATGTTCATCGGCGCAGGCGAGCCCGTCTACGAGGGCATGATCATCGGCGAGAACAGCCGGCCAAGCGACATGGACGTCAACCCGACCAAGGAAAAGAAGCTGACCAACATTCGCACCCACTCGCATGACGACGCGCTGCGCCTGACGCCGCCGCCGCCCATGACCCTCGAGAAGGCGATCGAGTTCATCGCCGAGGACGAGCTGGTCGAGGTGACACCGAACAGTCTCCGGCTGCGCAAGCGCAAGCTGAGCCAGCACGACCGACGACGCGAGGCGGGACGCGAGTACGACGAACGACGCCGCGCCGAACGCGCCGAGGAGAACTAGAGCTCGACTACCTCGCGCACCGCATCGGCGAGATAGGGGCTCTCGACATACTCGAGCTCGGCGCTCTCAGCCATCTGCCTCGCGCGCGCCGAGTCGTCCGCCGCCATCCAGCAACCTCGCGGATTCTTCACCCCATCGCTCTCGAGGCCGGACTGCACCCAGACGGCACGCGCGTTCAGCGTCCGAGCCTGTTCGACGACCGCGGCCAGCTCGTCGATCGGCCGGTGCGTGTAGACGATGTCGACCCGATCGGGGGGTCCGTCGGTGGGTCGCAGTTGGACGCTGCCGTCGACAGACCGGTAGGTGTTGTACTCGTTGGCGCCGGGCCCATCGTGCGAGGTCACAGAGAAGCCATGGCGGGCGAGCGTATCGGGCACGTCCCTGTCCGGCCAGTCGACGAGAAGAAACGATGTCGAACTGGAAAGTAGGTCGCGGTAGTTGCTCATAACGTCGCGCCAATGGTCACACACCAGGCAGGTGCGGAAACGGCCAACATGGACTGGTTCTAGATGACTAAGGTCGAGTGCAATGGCAGGGAATGTGGGTCTCTTTCCGCACTTGACCGACCTAAACGTCACGCTTGGCGATGCCTCGGTCGTCTGTTGATCTGGTGAATAGATCGATCGTGCAGGCGGCGCTCCAGAGTCACATGGAACGACGCACGATCAGTACCGCTCGCTGAGGGGTTTCTCGGACTATGGCAAGGCGCTCGATCGTCGCGCTGTGTGTGCTGCTGGTGGGCGTCTCGCTGTACGCCGCGCAGGTGTCGGCCGAGGAGGACACCACAGAGCGCCCGGACATGATCGTGGTCATGGTCGATGACATGGGCGCCATCGACGAACGCATTCTGAAGCGGCTGCCCGAGATCCGGTCACTCTGGCTGCAAGGCGGCCTGCGCTTCGAGTCCGCGTATTCGGAGACGCCGTTGTGCTGCCCCGGGCGTGCCTCGTTCCTGACCGGACAGCACACTCGCCGTCACGGCGTCGTGGTCAACGACGCGCGCCGGCTGGACCCGAGCTACACGATTGCCACGGTGCTCAACGACGCCGGCTACTACACGTTCATGGTCGGCAAGTACCTGAACGGAGCCGACAATTTGAGCGACCACACCCCGCCAGGTTGGGATCGGGTGGCAATGCTCGGCCGATGGGAAGGCAATCAGTCGAGCGAGTGGTGGATCGACAACTTCCCGTACAGCGCCGGCCACAAGGATCGACACGTCGCCGACCGGGCACGCGAGCTGCTCGGCAGCGCACCGAGTGACCAGCCGCTCTTCGCCTGGATAACTCCCCACGCGCCGCACGAGGCCGAAGCGACCGGAAACGAGTGGCTGCCGGACATCGAGCCGCGCTACTCGGGCGACCCACGCTGCGACGGAATCGACCCGTGGAAGCCACCGAGCTACGACTTTCCGAGACAGCCCGGCGGATTTCCGCTGGACGACATCTGTCGCTCACTGCTGACCGTGGACGACATGGTCGGCGAGCTGCGCGAGGAGGTCGAGCGCCAGGGCAGGAACCCGATCTGGGTGTTCATGGCGGACAACGGCATGGCCTGGGGCGCGGGTGGCTACGTGATGAAGAATGTGCCGCAGGCCGGGCGTCTGCCGCTCTACTTCGCCGGACCGGGCGTGCGCGACGGCTCGACATCGGCGCTCGTCTCGAACATCGACATCGCCCCGACGCTGGCCGATCTCGCCGGCGCGCGCATGACGCGCGCCGACGGTAAGAGCTTCCAGGGCGTGCTTGGCGACGGCCGTGGCGGCCGGAACGCGATGCTCGAGGACCACCCCGTGGGCGGCGAGACAGGCAAGGGTCCGAGCGGGCCATGGTGGGGCGTACGGACCAGGGAATGGCACCTCGTCGAGTGGCACGGCACCCACCTGTACGACCTGCAGGACGACCCGTGGGAGATGCGCGACGTCGTCGATGAACATCTCGACGTCGCGGTCCGCCTGGCCGACAAATGGAACCGGCCACTCAGCATCCTCAATCCAACATCGCCTCCGTCGACTCCCCGTCCGTCGCCGACGCCGCCTTCGACTCCAGGTCCGACCACTCCGGGTCCGACCGACGACCCGCCAAAGGCGACACCGACTCTCGGAGCGCCGCCGTCTGCTTCGCCTCCACCGAGCCTCGCGCCAACCGTAGGCCCGACGGTAAGTCCGTCGAGCGCTTCGACCAACAAGCCGTCTGGGCCGACGCCGCCTGCGATTGCGAAACCGTCGGACTCGGCAGTCCCCTCCAACGCGGCCGCGCCGACGCGCTCGCCGAGGCCGCGCGCGACCGACGATGCCGGCCCGGTGGCGCTGCCGATCGAGCCGTCAGGCCCGCGTGACATTGGCCCCGGCGCGCTGGTGGCGCTCTCCGCGGTGGCGGCTGTCGGAGCGATCCTGCTCCTGACGCGTCCACGCTTCCGGGCCAGCGCCAGCAAGTAGCCGCGAGGCCGCGCGGCGGCGGCCCATTCATCTGGCTCTGCAGTCGGCCTCAGGCCGCTGCTGCGCGGTCCACCGCGAGCCGCCCTCCAAAGGCGCGCAACTCTCGCTTCCCCTGCGAACCTACAATTCGGAACGATGGCGATCTACCTGGACCATGCCGCGACTACGCCGCTGCGCCGCGAGGCGCTCGATGCGATGTTGCCGCTGCTCGGTGAGCAGTACGGCAACCCGTCGTCGGTCCACGCCTACGGCCGGGCGGCCCGAGCGGCGCTCGACGAGGCACGCGAGCGCTTCGCGGCGCCACTCAATGCCGAGACGCGCGAGATCATATTCACCGCCGGTGGCACAGAGGCGATCAACCTGGCGGTCAAGGGCGTGGCGTGGGCGGGCAAGGCACGCGGCACCCGCCTGGTGACGAGCGGCGTCGAGCATCACGCGGTCATGCACGCGCTGCGTCACCTCGAGAAGTTCGGCTTCGAGGTCGTGACCCTGCCGGTCGATCGCTACGGCCGAGTCGACCCCGAGCAGCTCGACGCGGCGATCAACGACCGCACCATCCTCGTCTCGCTGCTGATGGCCAACAACGAGGTCGGCACCGTCCAGCCGCTGACCGAGGTAATCCGCCGCGTGCGCAGCCATCGGGGAGTGGCGATCCACCTCGACGCGGTCCAGGCCGCGCCGTACATGGCGATCGACACGCGCGAGCTCGATGTGGACCTGATCAGCTTCAGTGCCCACAAGTTCGAGGGCCCGAAGGGCATCGGCGCGCTCTACTTGCGTCACGGAACGATCCTGCTGCCGCAGCTGCATGGTGGCGCCCAAGAGCGCTATCGCCGCGCGGGCACGGAGAACGTCGCCGGCGCAGCCGGCATGGCCGTCGCGTACGAGCTCGCCCGCGCGGAGCAGGCCGAGACGGCGCCCCGAATCGCTGCCCTGCGTGACCGGCTGCGCGACGCGATCCTGGCGCTGCCGAACGTCGAGCTGACCGGCCACCCGCGCAAGCGCCTGCCGGGCCACCTATCGGTCATCGTCCGCGACACCGAGGGCGAGGACCTGGTGATGAGCCTCGACCTGGTCGGCGTTGCCGCCTCGACCGGCGCCGCGTGCACGACTGGCTCGACCGAGCCCTCGCACGTGCTGACAGCTCTAGGCTTCCCGGACGAGGAGGCACGCGGCTCGCTGCGCATCTCACTTGGCCGAACGACCACCGACGAGGAGATCGACGCCGCGGTCACAATCGTTCCCCAGGCGATCAGCGCTCTGCGCGCGTCGACGGCGCTGACCGCGTCTGATGCCCTGGGCGAGCAGGTCGGCGCATGAGCGCAGGCGCATGAGCGACATCAACGGCGGACGGGTTCTGGTCGCGATGTCGGGCGGCGTCGATTCGTCGGTTGCCGCCGCGCTGCTCGCGGAAGAGGGCGTCGACACCGTCGGCGTTTGGCTACGGCTCCACGATGTCGCCGACTCGTACAGCGAGTTCAAGAAGAGCTGCTGCTCGCTCGATGCGGCCGACGACGCGCGCCGCGTGGCCAGCCAGCTGGGCATCCCGTTCTACGTGCTCAACCTGGAAAGGGAGTTCGATGCCGGCGTAATCCAGCCGTTCCTTGGCGCTTACCTCGACGGGCGGACGCCCAGCCCGTGCGTCGACTGCAACAGCTACGTCAAGTTCGGCGCCCTGCTCGGCAAGGCGCTGCGCCAGTTCGACTGTGCCGCGGTCGCCACCGGCCACTACGCCCGCGTGGACGCGCTCGAGGACCCCGACCTTGCCGGCGGGCGGCGCTATCGGCTGCTGACCGGGCTGGACGCGGACAAGGACCAGAGCTACTTCCTGTATGGCCTTCGCCAGGACCAGCTTGCCCATACGCAGTTCCCGTTGGGCAACCTGACCAAGTCCGCGGTGCGCGACGTCGCACGGCGCCACGGCCTGGTCACGGCCGAGAAGCCGGAGAGCCAGGAGATCTGCTTCGTGCCCGGAGGCGACTACCGCACGGCGCTTTCCGATCGCGCCGGTTGGCGCGAGACGGCCGGGCCATTGCTGGACGAGAGCGGTGAGCAGGTCGGCGAGCATCGCGGCGCCGCCGCCTACACGATCGGCCAGCGCCAGGGTCTCGGAGTCGCGCTCGGCGAGCCACGCTACGTCAGCTCGATCGACGCGGCGACGAACGTCGTCACGCTGGGGCGGCGCGAGGACCTGTACCGGCGCGAGTTCGTAGTGGCCGACTCCTCGTTCGTGGCCGGTGCTCCACCCGCCGACGAGTTCGGCGCCTCCGTCCGCATTCGCCACCGGGCCGATCCGGTGCCGGCCACGATCCGGCGCTCTGATCCGAACCAACCGGACCGAGGCGGCCGATGGTTGGTCACACTCGAGCGCGACGCATGGGCGCCGGCGCCCGGCCAGGCGGCTGTCTTCTACGAGGGCTCGGAGGTCCTCGGCGGCGGTCGCATTGCCTGAGGTCGAGCCGGCTCCGGTCCTGGCGATCCTGGTCGGACTCTTTAACACGGGCCTGTACCTGCTTATCCGTGGCTCGGCCGGACTGCGCCTGCCGTTCGTTGCCGTTGCCGCCGTGCTCGGCGCCTACGCCGGGCAGGCCCTCGGTCTGCGCCTGGGCGACCCGCTGCTGATCGGCGACTTCGGGCTGGTCTGGGCGTCCGTCCTGTCGTGGGTCGGGATCATCCTGATAGTCGCCGCGAGCATGCTTTCGCCATCACGCGACAAAATGTCCTGACATGACCGCCGAACAGCTGAACATGATCCTGGCCGGTGCCGCGGTGGTGGCGCTGGTCGTGCTTGCCCTCGCAGCGCTGCTGGCCGTGCTGTCACTGCGCCGTGTGACGCGCGACGTGAGCAGCCTCACCCGCTCGCTCGACCAGGTAGCCGCCGCGCTCAATGAAGAGCTGCCACCGACTCTGAAGGACCTCCGCGCGACGTCGGCCAATCTGGCGCGGCTGAGCGAAGAAGCGCCGCCCCGCGTCGAGCGCCTCGACCTGCTGCTCGACGAGGCCGACGCGACGATCAAGTCACTCCGGGCGACCGTGGAAGAGGCCGAGAACATCGTCCGTGGCCCGGCCGCGGCAGTGGATCGTGCCAAGCGCATGGCCGGTTCCGCGAGCCGCACGCTCGCCAGTGGGGCCGACAGGATCAGGCGCGGAGTCGAAGATCGGATGGGCGGCAGCTAAATCCGCCCGGCGGGCGGCTAGGTCGTTTGCCGCGTCTCATCGAGCTCGGCGCGCACCTCCGCTCCCTCGCGGTCGATGCCCAGCTCAGCGAACAGCTCCGCCGCAGCGAAGAGCTTGGCGCGGCCGTCCTCTTCCCGGCCAGAAGTGCGCAGTGCGCGTCCCCAGCCGCGCAATACGCGCGCCAGGAATGGCCGAGCCCCCATCACCTCGAAGCCCTTGGCGGCCGCTTCGTAGTCGGCCAGCATCTGAGCCTCGTTTCCGTCGGGCCGCTTTGCCTCGGTCTCCGCGCGTTGCCAGATCACGTTCGCCTCTCCCCATCGATCGCCGATGGCCCGGGTCTCGGCCAGTGCCTCCTCGAACGAACGCGCACTGGGACCGAAGTCACCCAGGCTCGCCGCATTTGAACGTGTGTAGGCTGCAATGGACGCGCGAAACACGCGCTGCTCGATGGCGTTAGCGACCTCGCCACCGCGCTCGAACGCGATCTTCGCGTCACCGAACTTGCCCTGGCGCATGTAGGCATCGCCAAGCAGGAAATTGCTCGCGACGACGCACGCCGTGGCGCCCGTCTCCTCAGCCAGGTTCGTGCACCGGGCCGCCATCGGAATCGCTTCGTCAAGGTCGCCGCGCACGGAACGAACCGTGGACTCGCCGATCAACGCATCGAGACGCGCGATGACGTCGCCTTTCTCGCCAACCTCGGTCGCCTTTTGCGCCGCTGCCTCGGCCTTTGCAAACTCACCGAGTCGCGCGTAGCCCATGGCAAGGGAGACGAGCGCGAATGACGAGCCCACGAAATCGTGCTTCTGCTCGAGCAGCGGAGCGGCCCGCTCGAGCCCGGCCACGCCTTCGAACAGGTAGCCGTTGAAGACCTGGAAAAGACCCATCATCCCTTCCGGCATCGCTGCCATCAGTGGATCGTCCAACTGTTCGGCAATCGCGGAGATGCGATCGAGCGACCGTCTCAGATCAGCGCTGTCGTGGCGATTCTCACCACGGAACTGGCGGAGTAGCGCGATCGACAGGTGGATCTCCGCCTCGAGCCGCAGATCACCCAGCTGCTCCGCGTCGGTAATCAGCGGATTGAGGATCTCCAGACCCTCGCCTTCGCTCATGAAGCTGAAGCCCGCCTTGCTGCGGCCGAGCTCGATGGCGATCCGCTGGCGTTTCAGCGCTTCGTCGTCACCGTCTGAGCGCGGTGGCAGCAGGGCCGCCGCGCGGCCATAAAGGTCGTACGCCTCAACCAGCGCGTTGCGGTCACTGGCGAACGCTGCCGCGGCGGTGAGGTATTCGATCGCCTTATCCGTTTCGCCGGCCTGCTCGAAGTGCATCGCGAGAACCGCTGCGAGCTCGCCCATGCGGTCCGGATAAAGCTCTTCCAGGGCGTTGCCGACAACCTGGTGGAGCGCCCGTCGCTCCTGTTTCAGCAATGACTCGTAGGCCGTGTCCTGCAACAGCGCGTGCCGGAACAGGTATTCGAGCTCAGGCTGCAGCGTGGCCAGCCTGATCAATCCGCGGGCTTCGAGCGTGTCCAACTGCAGGTCGGGCTGATCGGTCATGACGGCCGGTCCGCGCCGTCCGGCGCTGAGCGCGACAGCACCCGTTCGAGGACCCGCACCGGGAACTGGCGGCCGATGACCGATGCGACCCGCAGGCTGCGTTTGGCGGCATCGGGCAACTGGTCGATACGCGCGAGCAGCAGCCCGTGGAGCGTGTCGGGAATCTCGATGCCGGTGATCGTGTCATTGGCCAGCCATCGGCTTCCGTCACGAACAATGGCGCCCCGTCCGATGAGCATGCGAATGACCTCCTCGACGAAGAACGGGTTGCCTTCCGAGCGAGTCAGGATGGCGGTACGGACAGACTCGGGCAGCGACTCGATCTCGAGCAGGTTCGAGACCAGGATTCGGCTCTCGCTCTCGGTGAGCGGTTGAAGCCGGATCTCGGACAAGGCGTCACCGAACAGGGAGCGCGGATGGGCAATGAGCCGGAATCCGGGTACATCTGTCTCCCCGCGTCCCGAGAAGATCGTCAGCACGGGCAGCGTTGAGACGAGCGACAAGAGC
>DASQLS010000273.1:0-8785 GCA_035629915.1 Candidatus Limnocylindrales bacterium
TACTTTGCGGCCGACGACGGCATATCGGGCCGGGAGCTGTGGCGAACGGATGGCAGCGATCTGGGTACCCGGCTGGTGAAGGACATTGCGCCGGGCCCACAGGATTCACACCTCACCGAACTGACGGCCTTCGCGGGCAAGATCGTGTTCAGGGTTGACTGCCCAACGTCTGCCTGCCTACACATGCTCTACAAGTCGAACGGCACGGCCGCCGGCACGAAGCCGTTCAAGGATCGCGATGGCCAACAGGTCAGCGGCGACATCAACTACCTCTCGGTCGTCGGAACACAGCTGTTCTTCTACAGGGACGACGGCGAGATCTGGCGCAGCAGGGGAGGATCGTCCACCTTGCGCAACATCGGCGACTTCGATCCATGGACTGGCATCGTGAGCTCTGGAGGTCAGGGCTACTTTTCGGTTGGATCAGAGCTATGGACGACAGATGGCACCCCTGGTGGCACCGTTGCAGTCACAACGATCGGCTCAGTTCGGTTGGACGATCTCTTTGACGTAGACGGCACATTGTTCTTCCTTGCTGGCACGCTCTACGCGAGCGACGGGACCGCCGCAGGAACCTTCCCGGTCGGTCCAGAAAACCACGTGAGCTTCCTTGATGACGTTCAAATGGCGGCGCTCGACGGCCACTTCTACTACGCCGGACTGGCGGCGGACTCGGGGATTTGCAAGGAAGGGGCTCGAACCTTGTGGCGCAGTGATGGGTCGTCCGAAGGGACGCTCGAAGTCAGCCCAACTCCACGCAGCTGTCCATTTCGCGAACTGACGCCGGTGGCCGGGGCACTCTTCTTTGCCGCCGGCGACGGCCTGTCCAACATCGAGCTCTGGCGGTACGTCCCATAGCGGGAGGCGACCGACCCACCGAACCCACCGGGAGCCCGTCAAGGGCAAGGAGATCCAAATGACATCACTGACACTCGCGCCATTCGTCGGCCTTCGCGCCGCAATCCTCGGTCTTGCATTCACGCTCCTCGCGAGCCTGGCCGTGGCACCGCTGACGGCGCGCGCGGCGACCGGGCCGTACCTAGTCAAGGACATCCAGCCCTCCGGGTCGTCCGATCCATTCGACCTGACCGACATGGACGGCATCCTCTATTTCAACGCGAAGGGCGGCGGCAAGGGCCGAGAGCTGTGGCGCAGCGACGGCACCTCGAACGGCACGAAGCGAGTCAAGGACATTCGACCAGGCAGCGCGGCAGGAAACCCGTACAGCCTCGCCGCCATCGGCTCATCGCTCTATTTCAGCGCCGATAACGGCGTCAACGGTCGCGAGCTGTGGATCAGCGACGGAACAACCGCTGGCACGCGGATGGTCAAGGACATCAACCCGGGCGCAGCCGATTCAGAGCCCTTCAATTTCACCGAGTTCAACGGTGCCGTCTTCTTCAGTGCCCAGGACGCCGCCGCCGGCCGAGAGCTTTGGCGAACTGACGGTACGGCCGCGGGCACTATGCGGGTGAAGAACATCGTGTCCGGCTCGGTGAGCTCGAACCCCATTGGGTTCGTACCGTTCGCCGGCAAGCTCTTCTTCAAAACCAGTCTCGGCTCCGTAAACCCTGTCAGCACTCTCTACGCGACGGACGGCACTGCGGCCGGTACGAAGCAGTTCCGCGACGGCGCCGGCAACCCGATCACCGGTCAGGGAGTCGATTGGCTCACCGTTGCCGGACCAAGGCTTTTCTTCATCGTCAACGAGACCGAGCTCTGGCGCAGCAACGGAACGCAGTCGACGACGAAGCGCATCGCGCAGCTGAATGCTTGGGAGCTAACTGCGGTCGGGAGTCGCGTGTACTTCCGATCCAGCGAGTCGCTCTGGAAGAGCGACGGCACGGCAGCTACGACAACCTTCGTCAGGGAGTTCGTCAACTCCGGAATCCATGCCCCGACGGCACTGAACGGAGAGCTCTTCTTCTCGGCCAACCAGCAACCGTGGACCAGCGACGGCACTGATACCGGGACGCAGCCCATAGACAAGTACGTTCAACCAGACACGGGCTATGCGAGCGTCGGATCGTCGATCTACTTCGGCGGCTTCGGCAGCGACCCCGAGCTCTCTGCCACCGAGGTGTCACCCAGCTTCGTTCCGGCGCCCACCCTCACGCTCTGGCGGAGTGACGGCACGACGGCCGGCACGTATAGCGTCGGACCGCCCGACGCGCACATGGGTGAAGTAACTGCCGTCGGCAACAGCGTCTACTTCGTCGCCAACGCGAACGGTCATGGCACTGAGCTCTGGCGGTACGTCCCCTAATTCTTCACAGGGCACGCTCCGATAGCATCGGGGCGTGCCCACCGTCCTGCCGCGTAGTCACCCGCTGACCGAGCTCCACACTCACCTAGGCGGCGCCGTTGCGCCGGCGATCATGTGGGGCATTGCTCATTCCCAGGGCATCCGACTGCCGACCAAGGACTACTGGGAGTTCCGCCAGCTGATCACGGTTTCGGCGCGTCGCGGGCGGTCGTTCGACGGATACCTACAGCTCTTCCACTGGACGGAGTTGATCCAGTCCTCGCCGCTAGCGGTCGAGCGCAGCGTGTACGAGGTGATCGGCGGCGCGTACCGAAAGAACAACATCACCACGATCGAGCTGCGCTTCAACCCGATGAAGCGCAACCGCGGTGGCGAGCAGGACCTCGACCACATCATCCACGCCGCCATCCGAGGCATGGACCGGGCGATGCTCGAGTACCCGGTTACGCCCGGCCTGATCTTCTGTCTCGACCGCGCCTTTCCCTTCAACCTGAACGAGATCATTGCCGAGAAGGCGATCGCCTATCGCACGCGTGGCGTGGTCGGGATCGACATCGCGGGTCCGGAATCGCCCGACTTCAAGCCCGCCGATTACAAGCGCCTGTTCGATCGTTGCCGGCGGCGGGGGCTGGGGATCACGGTCCATACCGGCGAATCGGGGCCCGTCGAGGAGATCGCCGACGTCATCGAACAGCTCGAGCCGTCGCGGATCGGGCATGGGGTCAAGTCGGCTTTCGATCCGCGCACGATGGCAATGATTCGCGAACGCGACATCACGCTCGAGGTCTGCCCGACCAGCAACCTCAACACGCGGGTGGTGTCGAGCTGGGACGAGTTCCGATGGATCTTCGACACCTTCCAGCGCAACAAGGTCAAGTTCACGATCAACACCGACGGACCCGAGATGCTGCGAACCTACATCCGCGACGAGCTGTCGACGCTTGGGCGGCTGGGCATTCTGTCGTTCGAGGAGCAGCAACAGTCAGCCGAGTGGGCCCGCCAGGCGTCTTTCGTTGACGGGGTGAGCAGCATCCCGCTACCTCGTCGCGGCCCTGCGAGCCGCCGCAAGATGGAGCGCGAAGAGGCCTAAGGCGCAGTTCGCATAACCGTCTACATGGGTTGACAGGTAGGCGTACGGTGACGCCAGGGATCGGTCCGTCACCCGTCCGGGGGGACTCTGTTCGTGCGAGCGCTCGCCCCAATCCCTGGGTTAGGGGGTTGGCTGTGCCCGCTCGCATCCATCGAATGTCCGCTCGTATGTGTCTGCTCGCCGTCGCCACTGTGCTCACTGGGGGAGCACTGGCGGCGCCGGTGAGTGGCGCTGCAGGGCCAACCTTGGTGCGCGATATCCGGCCGAACTACTCGTCGCTTCCGGCCAACCTCGTCGCGGTCGGCAATACGTTGTTCTTCACCGCCCATGGCGCTGGCGGCCGGGAGCTGTGGAAGAGCGACGGAACCGAGGCCGGGACCATCCGAGTCAAGAACATCCGGGCGGGGTCAGCCTCGTCGAATCCGTTCTATCTCACTGACGTTGCGGGCACGCTCTTCTTTGGTGCCACCGACAGCAACGGCACGGGGCTTTGGACAAGCGACGGGACCGAACCAGGAACAGACCTGGTTGGCTACGTCTCCTTCGGGCCGATCACCAGTTTCCGTGGAAAAGCGTTCTTCGGCGGCGTCGAAGGTGAGCTTTGGATGAGCGATGGCACGCTGGCTGGCACCGTTCCTGTCAAGGACTTCGGCGACGCGCCCATCGGCGAGATGGAGGTTGTTGGCAACCGCCTCTACATCGCTGCCGGTGTCGACGGGCTGTGGGTTAGTGACGGGACAACGGATGGTACGAACCTAGTCGATACGATTCCGTACACTCCCGACTCAGCCGGGTTTCATACTCTGACGAGCGCCGGCGGCAGGCTGTACTTCCTTCGAGACAAGGGCGCAACCGACGAGATCTCACCCAACGTGACGGATCTGTGGACGAGCGATGGCACGGCTTCCGGCACCGCGCGCGTGAAGAACTTCGGGAACGGTGACGACTACGTGCAGGACCTCGTTGCGGCACAAGGCCGCTTGTTCTTCACGGCAGCCGGCAAGCTTTGGAAGAGCAGTGGGACTGCAACCACTACCCAGGCGGTAGCTTCGGGAGGGGGACCCGTAGTCAACGCGGGCGGCACTGTTTACTTCTTGCGTGGGGATGGCGTCTGGAAGACAAACGGTTCCACCGCCGGGACGGTGCACGTGACCGACGCGACGCCGCATGAGAATCAACGGTGCAATCCCCACGCCCCGTGCCACGTCGTGTACCGCGATTACGATCCCGTGGGGGTATTGGGGCAGATGGCGTTTCCGTCCGAGACCGGCGAAGGCGTCGAGCTCTGGATCACCGATGCTTCCGCAGGCGGAAGCCATTTAGCTCGTGACATCTGGCCAGGGCCGGAAGGCTCTCGCCCGGCAAATTTGATGAGGGTCGGCAATGCGATCTTCTTCACTGCCAACGACAGCGTTCACGGCCGCGAGCTCTGGAGGTACGCCCCGTGACGCGAACGCAATCGCGGATCTTGAGAGCAGTCGTGGCCGCGATTGTCCTCGTGCCGCTCGCCGCCACTGGCGTCGCGGCCGGCGAGCCTGGAGCTCCGTACCGGGTCAAGGACATCAACTCGTCAGGATCATCAGATCCGACCGAGCTGACGGCGATGGGTGGCAAGCTCTACTTCAGCGCCAAAGGCGGAGGCAAGGGTCGTGAGCTGTGGTTCAGCGATGGCACTGCGCCCGGAACTCAGCGGATCCTCGATATCCGCCCAGGCCCAGCCGGCTCTGATCCGCTTTCTCTCGTGCCCATCGGCAACAAGCTGTTCTTCACGGCTGACGACGGCGCTGTCGGAAGGGAGCTATGGGTTACTGACGGCACCGCCGGCGGGACGCTGCGGCTGACCGATGAAAACCTCGGCCCGTGTTGCGGATTCCCAAATGGGTTGACGGCGGTAGATGGAGCGCTCCTGTTCTTCGTGCACGCCAACGACAACGCGAGGCTTGAGCTTTGGAAGTCGAACGGGACGCCTTCCGGAACGGTCCGAATCAAACGGTTTGCGGGCGGGATCCATGTGGGTACGGGCCCTGAGTCCCCGCCCACAGCGTTCGCGCACCGCGCGTATTTCCATCTGTCTCACTGCGCGTTCAACGTGTGTGAAGGGCGCGGGCTGTGGGTAAGCAATGGGACTGCAACTGGCACCAAGCATTTCTTCTCGGCACCGGGCGCCAACACTGCGGCACCGATCGCCGCTGCAAGCTCGAGGCTCTACTGGAACGATGGGTCGCGACTGCTGCGCACCAACGGTACTGCGGCGAGCTCCAAGATCATGACCGACGTTCAGGCGACCCAGCTGGCGCCAGTTGGTGACAATCTCTTCTTCCATGGCCAGACCTTCGATGCGGATCCGGCCGATGATGGGCTTTGGGTGAGCCTCGGCACCGCCGCAACCACCACGCTGCTGGCGGAACTGGACAGTGTGACCGAGTTGACCCCGCTCGGAGGTCTCCTGCTCTTCGTGTCTGGAACGCATCTGATGGTCAGTGACGGAACTCCGGGAGGCACTCATGTCTTGAGTACCGATAGCAACCTCGGGACCCTTTCGAATATCGCCGGCACTCTCTACTTCCTGATGGACGGCGCTCTGTGGGCGACAGATGGCAGCATCGGCGGCGGCTACAAGGTGTTCGACAACGTCCAGGGCGGGCCGATGACTGAAGTCAATGGAACTGGATACTTCGTCTCCGCCGGAAATGGGCAAATGGGTGGCAACGAGCTATGGAGGTTCGTGCCCTAGGAATTGGTCGGGCTGATAGCCTGACTCCTCGTGGACTTCGACCTATCACCCGAGCACGAGCTGCTCCGCCGAACTATCCGCGATTTCCTATCTCGCGAAGTCGAGAGCCAGGTCGACGAGTTCGAAACCGATCGCCGATTCCCGAGTGACATCGTTGCCGAGCTCGGCCAGATGGGCCTGTTGGGCATCCCGTTTCCCGAGGAAGAGGGCGGTGCCGGTCTAGACACGCTGGCCTACGCGATCGCGATCGAGGAGCTCGCGCGTGTGTGGGGCAGCCTCGCGATCATCGTCGCCGCGCACACCAGTCTCGGCTGCAATCCGCTCCACCTGGCGGGCACCGACAAGCAGAAGCAGCGCTTCCTGGTGCCGATGGCACAGGGCAACGTGCTCGGCGCTTACGGTCTGACAGAGCCCGAGGCAGGCTCCGACTCCGGCGGCACGCGGACTACGGCCCGCTTCGAGGAGGCCAAGCGCAACGGCGGCAGCTGGATGATCAACGGCGCCAAGCGCTTCATCACCAACGCCGGCCAGGCAGGGACGTACATCGTCACCGCGCGGACCGGCGAGCGTGATGATGGCTCGCCCGAGATCAGCGCGTTCATCATCGAGCAGGGCACGCCCGGCTTCACCATCGGCCGCCTGGAGGAGAAGCTCGGACTCCACGCCAGTGCCACCGGAGAGCTGCTGTTCGAGGATTGCCGCGTTCCGGCCGACCAGATGCTCGGCGAGAAGGGCGAGGGCTGGAAGATCTTCCTCAAGACGCTCGACGGCGGGCGAATCAGCATCGGCGCCATGGCCGTTGGCCTCAGCCAGGCCGCGCTCGATGCCTCGGTTGGCTACGCCCGCGAACGCAAGCAGTTCGGCAGGCCCATCGGCTCGTTCCAGGGAGTCGCTTTCATGATCGCCGACATGGCAACGGAGATCGAGGCCGCGCGGCAGATGGTGTGGCGCGCGGCCTGGCTCAAGGACGAGGAGCGCGACTACAGCACGGCCGCGGCGCAGGCGAAGCTGTTTGCATCGGAAGTGTCACAACGTGCCACGAATATGGGCATTCAGGTTCACGGTGGCTACGGCTACGTTGAGGAATACAAGGTCGAGCGCTTCATGCGCGACGCCAAGCTGACCGAGCTGGGCGAAGGCACCAGCCAGATTCAACGGCTGGTCATCGGACGAAAGGTGCTCGGACTCCGGGTCGAGTAACCGTCCGGCGACCGGCACAAGGGAGGCATTACATGTCGGTTGCACGCGTAACGGAGATCAGCTCTACCTCGAACGTGAGCTTCGAGGACGCCATCAAGCAGGGCATCGCCCGCGCGGCGCGGACCCTGCGCAACGTAAAGGGCGCCTGGATCAAGGAGCAGCAGATCGACATCGAGGGCGAGACGATCACGCGCTACCGCGTGAACATGCTGATCACCTTCGTGCTCGATGAGAACTCGCCGGCCGACTGACGGTCAGCGCCCCGGGGCAGCGTGAGCGAGGATTCTGCCCCACATCGACTCGAGCAAGTCGTGGCCGCCGCCGGGCACCATCTCCAATCGTGCGCTAGGCAGGTGCCTTTGCCACCAGCGGCCGTGGGCTGAGCCGGTCCGCGGGTCAGCGTTGCCAAACAGCAGCAACGTCTTGGCGCTCAGTACCGAGATGCCCGGCGGCGGCTGGCGATCGTCCGGTGCGGGAACCGCCACCAGCACCAGGCGGTCAACTTCGCCTGCGTGCGTGGCGGCCAGCCTGAGCGCTTCATAGCCGCCTTCCGACCAGCCGATGATCGCTGCGGGTCGCCCGTCCCAAGCAGGCAATAGCTCGACCGAGCGGCGTGCGGTCTCCTCGGGGCCCGGATCGTGGAAGTCAGTTTCAGCCGGCAGACACAGGACGACCGGCTTCACGACACGCGTCCGCGCCGACCGCGCTGGCGGAGGGCCTCGTAGAACAGTACCGCCGCGGTCACTGACACGTTGAGCGAGTCGGCCACGCCGAGCATCGGCACGTGGACCGACGCCAGCGCGAGCTCACCCCACGCGTCGGACAGGCCGCGCGCCTCGCTGCCCAACGCGATCGCACGTGAGCCGCGGTAGTCGGCTTCGGTGTAGTCGACGGACCCGTCGACCCGCGCGGCGATGATGCCGATGCCGCGCTGCTTGAGCCACTCCAGCACCTCGCCGCTCGACGCAACAGTCACCGGCACGGCGAACACGGCGCCAAGGCTGGCGCGGATGATGTTCGGGTTGAACAGGTCCGTGGCCGACTCGGCAACGATCACGGCATCGAGTCCGGCGCCGTCGGCCGTGCGCAGGATCGCGCCCAGGTTGCCCGGCTTCTCGACGCCCTCGACGATCGCGATCAGCGGATCCTGGGGCAGGACGAGGTCGGCAAGCGTGCGCAGTGGCGTCTCGGCGATGGCGACCACGCCGTCGAGTCGATCGCCGTAGGCCAGTTTCTCGAACGCCTCACGCCCGACTTCGAGCGTGGGCACCGATTCCTCGCGCAGGCGCTCGAGCAGCACCTTTGCCTCCGGCTCGACCAGAAGCTCGGGCACCACGAACACCTCGCGCAGTGCCGCCCCGCCGGACATGGCGCGCAGCGTTTCGCGCACCCCGTCGACCAGGGTTAGTCCGTGCGCGTCACGTTCGCGGCGGCCGCGCAGTCGCGCGGCCGCCTTGATGCGTGGGTTGGATGTGCTGGTTATCCGGTCCTGATT
>DASQLS010000274.1:0-8942 GCA_035629915.1 Candidatus Limnocylindrales bacterium
GGATCGACGCATCGTCCATGACGCGGCCGTGCTCGGGCAGAGCTTCAGCATCGGCGCCCTCGCGGCAGTGGCCGACGTTGCCGAGGTGGATCTCGAGCCGAGGCTCGCCGCGCTCGCCCGGCGCGAGCTGTTGCGGCGCGAAATGGATGCCCGTTCGCCGGAACGAGGGCAGTACAGCTTCGTCCAGGCGCTCATCCGCGAGGTCGCCTACAACACGCTGTCGAAGAAGGACCGCAAGAAGCTGCACCTGTCCGCTGCCCGCTACTTCGAGTCGCTCGGCAACGACGAGATTGCCGGCGCACTGGCCAGCCACTACCTCGCCGCGCAGGCCAACTCGGCCGAAGGCGCCGAGGCCGATGCGCTTGCCGGTCAGGCGCGAATCGCCTTGAAGGCCGCAGCGAGCCGGGCAGCATCGCTGGGCGCCTTCGACCAGGCTGTCACCTTCCTGGAGCAGGCGCTGACTGTTACGTCGGACGCGGCTGAACGCGCCGATCTTCAAGAACTCGCGGCCAATGCCTCGCGCGGAGCCGGACGATATGACAACGCGGCGCGGCATCTGAGGGACGCCGTCGAGGCGCGACGCGAGCTCGGCAACCGGAGCGCGGTTGCCCAATCGATCGCCGACCTTGGCTACGTCCTTGGAAGTCAGTTCAGGGTCGACGAGGCGATTGCCCTCTACGAGCCGGCGCTGGCGGAGTTCGCGGACCTCGACGACGACCCGGCGCTCGCCGCAATCAAGCTCAACCTCGCCCGGTCGATGATTCATAGCCACGAACTCCGCCGCGGATTGGAGCTGGTCGAGACCGTCCTGGATACCGCCGAGCGCCGCGATCAGGTGTCCTTGCTGGCCACCGCATTCCTGGTCAAGGCAAACGCCCTGTTCGCTCTGGGCCGCCGCCGCGAGGCCGCCGCTCTGTATCGGCTGGTCAGAGAGGTTGCGTCGGAGAACGGCTTGACCGAAGACGAGCTCCGTGGCACGAACAACCTGGCCGGGATAATTGGCGAGCTTGATCTCAGCGCCTCGGTCGATCTTTATCGCGAAGGCCTTGCGCTGGCGCGTAAGGTCGGCCGGCGCGATTTCACGCGCCAGTTCGCTGGAAACCTCGGCTATGCGGCCTTCCTGTCGGGCGATTGGGATACCGCGGTCGCCGAGCTGGAATCCGTGGTAGCACCGGACCTCGAGCCGCGCGACGGGCTCCTGGTCTGGAACAACCTGCTCATCATCCGCGCCAACAGGGGTGAGTCGATCGCCGACGGGCTGGTCGAGATGGAACGGATGGGAAAGGACATGTCGGGTGCGCAGTGGCACCTCTTCGTCAAGGATCCCGAAGGCAACGCAGCGCTCGTCCGCGGCGACCTGGCTCAGGCCGCTGCCGCGTTCACAGCTGTCGCCGAGTCCGACGCTTCGCAGGCGTCCGAGTTCTTCTATCGCGGCGCAAGGGCTGCTTTGTGGGCTGACGATTTGGACGAAGCACGCCGGTTGACCGACCTGGTCTCGTCTGCTGGTGGATATGGACCGATCATTGCCGCTCGACTGGCGACGCTTCGCGCCGGAATCGCGGCGCTCGAGGGCCGCTCCGCCGACGCGCTGGCGCTCTACCAGGGCGCCTTTTCCAGCTGGCGCGCGGCGCATGCCGTCTGGGACGAGGCGCTCACCGGGCTGGACGCCGCGACGTTGCTCGATGCATCAGATCCCGATGTGGCCGCGATCGTCGCCTCGACACGGACGATTCTCGAGCGTCTCGGCGCTAAGCCTTACCTCGAGCGCCTCAACGCCGCCGCTGCTACAACTCCGCCCGACACACGCGCCCGAACACCCGTCAGGGCCGAGGTCGCCGTCATCGAATGAGCTGCGCTAACTGCGGTTTCGAGAACCTGCAGGGAGCGAAGTTCTGCATGGAATGCGGTGCTCTACTGAGCAGCGGCTGTCCGAAGTGCGGATTGGTCAACCTGCCCAATGCCAAGTTCTGCATGGAGTGCGGCACGCAGCTTGGCTCAGGCGCGGCCGTCGGTCACGCCGTCGGCGGACGGCCCAACACTTCCGTTGTGGGCCAGTCGGACGGCGAGCCCGTCGCCGAACGGCGCCTAGTGAGCGTGATGTTCGCCGACCTCGTGGGCTTCACTCCTTTCGCCGAGGAGCGCGACGCGGAGGACGTCAGAGACACCCTGTCGCGCTACTTCGACCTGGCGCGCGAGGTCGTCGACCGCTACGGCGGAACGATCGAGAAGTTCATCGGCGACGCGGTGATGGCCGTTTGGGGAGCGCCTACCGCCCACGAGGACGATGCCGAGCGAGCGGTTCGCGCCGCCCTCGACCTGGTGGCGTCCGTGTCGAGCCTCGGCCCCACCGTGCAGGCGCGCGCCGCGGTGTTGACCGGGGAAGCGGCGGTCACCCTCGGCGCGACCAACCAGGGCATGGTCGCCGGCGACCTCGTCAATACGGCGAGCCGCCTCCAGGGGGTCGCTTCCCCGGGAAGCGTACTGGTCGGAGAGGCGACGCAGCGGGCAACCGAATCGTCGATCGCCTACGAGCCGGCCGGCGAGCACATGCTCAAGGGCAAGGAGGCGCCGGTCACGGCCTGGAAGGCCTTGCGCGTGGTGGCCGAGCGGGGCGGGCGCAACCGGGCTGAGACGCTGGAGGCTCCGTTTGTCGGCCGCCACGAAGAGATGCGAACGCTCAAGGACGTGCTGCACGCCACTGGTCGCGAGAGGCGGTTGCGGGTCGTGTCGGTCATCGGCCCCGCGGGCATCGGCAAGAGCCGCTTGGCGTGGGAGTTCCTGAAGTACATCGATGGCGTGGTGGAGACCATCTACTGGCACAGCGGCCGCTCGCCGGCGTACGGCGAGGGGATCACGTTCTGGGCACTCGGCGAGATGGTCCGCGGCCGGTGCGGTCTGGCCGAGCGCGACGACGAGCAGACAACCAGGGCTAAGGTCACCGAGACGGTCGAGCAGTACGTCGCAGATTCCGATGAGCGTGTCTGGATCGGCGGGGCCCTGCTTACCCTGCTCGGCGTCGAGTCGACGGCAGCGGCCGATGAGCTCTTCGGCGCCTGGCGCACCTTCTTCGAACGCATCGCTGAGCAGGGCACGGTGCTGCTCGTTTTCGAGGACATGCACTTCGCCGACGCCGGCTTGCTCGACTTCATCGACCACCTGCTCGACTGGAGCCGCGGCCTGCCGATCTACGTCGTGACCCTGGCGCGGCCCGACTTGATCGAGCGCCGCCAGGACTGGGGTGCCGGCAAGCGCAATTTCGTGTCGATGTACCTCGATCCGTTGCCCGAACCCGAGATGCGCGAGCTGCTTGCCGGCCTGGTCCCAGGGCTGCCTGAGGCCGCGGCCGCGACGATCGTCGCCCGTGCCGACGGTATCCCGCTGTACGCCGTCGAGACGATTCGCACGCTCATTGCCGAGGGTCAGCTTGTGCGCGAGGGCGACGTCCTCGTGCCGCGCGGCGATCTGACGACGCTCACCGTTCCGGACACGCTGACCGCGCTGATCGCCTCGCGCCTCGATTCGCTCGACGAAACGGATCGCCGGCTCGTCCACGACGCCGCGGTCCTTGGCCAGAGCTTCTCGCTGTCGGCGCTCTCAGCGGTGGCGGCGATGCCCGAGGACGAGCTCGAGCCGCGACTTGCCGCCCTCGGCCGGCGCGAGCTGATCCACCGCGAGATGGACCCACGTTCCCCCGAGCGTGGCCAATACGAGTTCGTCCAGGCGCTGATCCGCGAAGTGGCCTACAAGACGCTGGCCAAGAAGGACCGCAAGAAGCTCCACCTGGCCGCGGCGCGCTACTTCGAGGCGCTCGACAACGACGAGATCGCCGGCGCCCTGGCCAGCCACTACCTGGCGGCGCGGGCCAACGCGCAGGAGGGCGCCGAGGCCGACGCGCTCGCCGGCCAGGCCCGCCTCGCGCTCAAGGCCGCAGCCACGCGCGCTTCGGCACTGGGCAGCTTCGACCAGGCGATCAGCTTCCTTGAGCAGGCAGTCACTGTCGCGCAGGATCCAGCCGACCAGGTCGATCTGCTCCTTCAGGCGGCGACCGACTCACGCACCGCGGGTCGACTGGAGCCGGCCGAAGAACGTGCGCGGCGAGCCCTCGCAATCGCCGAAACCGCCGGCGATCGCGGTCGAACGGCCGCCGCGATCAACGTTCTCGGCAACGTCATGGTCTATGAGTTCAAGGTCGATGAGGCCCGCGTCATTCTCGAAAGGGGCCTCGAGGAGTTCGCCGACTCTGACGAAGCCGTCCTGGCCGAGATGCGCCTCGGGATTGCCCGTTGTCAGTTCTATGACAACGACTTCCGGCAGGCGCTGGAAACCCTGGAGGGCGTGCTCGAAGTTGCGGAGCGGCGGCAGCTGATACGGATCCTGTGTACTGCTCTGATCCATAGGGGCAACGCCCTGTGGAGTCTGAACAGACGGCGGGAGGCGTTCGGAGCGGCAGGAGTGGCCAGAGACCTGGCGACCGAGCACGGCCTAAACGACATAGCCCTGCGCGTCATGGGCAACTTCGCAAACGCGCAGACCGAGACGGACTGTGCGGCGTCGCTGGTGAGCTGGCGCGAGGCCATGGACATGGCGCGCAGGCTGGGCTTGCGTGCATCGCTGGTCAACGGCGTGGCCAACTTCGGCTATACGGCCTTCCTGGCTGGTGCCTGGGACGCCGGGCTGGCCGAAATGGACAAGTTCCTGGTCGAAGACCTTGCCGACCGGGATCGGCTGATCATGCTCAACAACGCAAGCATCATTCGTGTGAATCGGGGCGAATCGATCGATGCCGCCCTGGCAGAGATGCATCGCCTTGGAGCCGTGATGAGCGGCAAGTGGCAGCTCTTCGTCGCCGATCCCGAGGCCAACGCCGCGGTGGTCAGGGGAGACTACAAGGAGGCGCGCAAGGTCTTCTACTCGGTGGTGGCGAACGATCCAGGCGGCGTCGAATACCTGTATCGCGCGGCACGGGCGGCACTCTGGGATGGCGATCCCGACGGCGTCAAGGGGCTGGTGCACACGTTCGAGGAGAGTGGCGCCTATGGCCCGGTGGCCGAGGCCAGGCTAGCCACGATGCGCGCCGGCATCGCCGCGCTCGAGGTGCGAACCAAGGATGCGCTGGCGCTGTATCGAGACGCATTGGCCGGTTGGCGGCAGACGAACTCGACTTGGGACGAGGCAATGACCGGCCTCGACATGGCCCTGTTGCTCGATAGTTCAGAGCCTGAGGTCGCCGCGACCGTCGAATCGACGCGCGAAATCCTCGAACGCCTTGGGGCACGGCCGTACCTGGAAAGGCTCGATGCAGGCACGGCCGACGCAAACAGGCCGGCAGCACGCCCCCGACCACCCGCGAAGGCAGAAGTCGCGGTTAACGAATAACTGCTAAGTAAGCCGTCGCCGTCATCTTTGCCTGGATGGATGGCGTCCGACTCGGCTCGGTGGCTCGTGCGATCCGGATCAAGAAGGGACTGCGTCAGAGCGATGTCGCGCGATTCGCGCGCGTGTCGCGCGACGCCGTCTCCCGCCTTGAGCGCGGGCGGGTTGCCGACCTGCGCGTAGATGTTGTCGTGCGGGTGTTCGAAGCACTTGGCGGGCGTCTAGACCTCGTGCCGCGGTGGCAGGGCGGAAACCTCGACCGGCTCATGAAGTCCCGTCACGCCGCGATGCATGTCGCCGAGGGCGAGGCGCCTGGCGAGGAAGTTAGTGCCGTCGGTGCGCGCGTATGACCAGGTGTGGCCGAGAAGGTGGACTTAGTGCGCGGGTGGGCTGCAAATGAACAAATGAAGGTGGGGAACCGTTACGGCACGCGCTCGAAGGAGCCGATGTCGACGAAGCCTGCCTGGGGAACGGCGACGCCGCCGAAGTCGGACTTGAAGCCCATGTTGAACGCGTGCTGGCTGCCCGCGTTGTATGCCGGGCTGGTGGCTGTCAGTCGGAAATTGCCGGCGCCCGGATCGGCCCACTGAGGGTTGGCCTTCATCGACGAGGAGCTGATGGGGTACCAGACCTTGATGCTCGAACCGCCGCCCGGTGTCCAGTAGACGTTGTCGCCCTCGTCGAAGGCCGCGTCGGCGTAGCCAATGCGATCGTTCGACCAGACGATGTTGTTGCGGAGGCTGAGGATCGACGCGTTGCAGCCGTTCAGGCACTGGATCGCGTAGGCGGTCGAGCCAGTCAGGTAGACCGAGTTGTTGTACGCCTTGGTCCGGTATACCGGCCCGTAACCGGAGCCCGAGCCGCGCGTCGTCAGGAAGTGGCCACTGGCGAGCGTGGAGGTGACCACGTTGTAGGCGTACGTGTTGTCCGCCGAGCGCGGGTTGCCCAGCTCGGTGAAGTTGTTGTTGTTGATCGCCCGGTTGTGGTGGATGCGGTTGCGTTGACCGCCGTAGACCTCGACCGCGGACCCGTCGCGGCCGTAGAAGCGCGAGCACGTGTCGCTGCCGCTGATCGTGTTCCAGCCCACGTCGTTGTCGTCACCGTGAAGCGAGATGCCGACCGCGCCGGCGTCGGAGGAGAAGTTGTCGCTCTTCATCCGGTTGTTGCGCAGCGTGTTGTTGAGGATCTTGTTGTGGTGCGAGCCGTTGTCGGCCCAGATTCCGATGAACAGGTCGTCCGCCGTCAGGTAGCGAAGGACGTTGTTGTTGGCCGGGCCGCGCAACCGGAAGCCGGTTCGCCGGCCCGCAGGCGCGTTCTGGCATTGCGTGTCGTAGGTGACCGGGTTCGCCCGCGCGGCCAGGTTCTCGATGATCAGCCACGAACCGGTGATGTACAGCTGATCCTGGGCGTTCTGGAACCTCGGCTTGGCCGCCGTGGAGCTCCCGTACGCGCCAATGGTTATCGGCGCGGCCGACGTCCCGTTCCACCTGGCCATGAGAGCGTTGCCCGACCAGGTGCAGCCGCGCTTGAACAACAGCTTGCTGCCGGGTGACAGGCTGGCGTTGTTGGCTCGTCCGACCGATCGCCATGCGGTCGACGTCGACGTTCCTGCCCTGGAATCACTTCCGGCGTTGCAGTCGACGTAATAGGTAGCCGCGGCCCGGGCAATGCCGGGCTCGCCGCCGACGGTCAGGGCGGCGGCAAACAGGCTCGCGCAGGCAAGCGCAAGCGACCGTCGGACACGCATCGCATGCCTCCATATTCGTGCCACGCGCCTAGTTCACGGCCGGGCGCTCGGTTCGTCTTGCCGATCTGGGGATCGACCACGGGCTGCGAACCGATTGGCTGGCCAAGGATAGTCCGGCCTACCATCCATTCCAAGATGGAAGTGCTTCTCGAGGTCGCGATCCTCGGCGCCGTTGCGCTTCCATTCGTTCGATTGGCGTTATGTCGACCCTTCCTGCGCCGGCTGGGGGGCGCACCAGAGATGGCGCTCGTTTTTGGCGCCGCACTCGTGGGCTATCTCGGGGCCGTGGTCGTCATCGCGTTAGTCGCGCCCGTGTTGCTGCGGCCGTTGGTCGTGGCGGCGGTGGTGCTCGCACTGTTCGCGTGGTGGAGGTCGCGACCGTCGTTCGGCGCAGCTCGCGGACTCCCTCCCGGCTCGCTGCGCGTGGCGCCGATCGGGCCGTGGGTCGACCCCGACTACTTCGCCCGCGACGGGCGCCGATTCGGGCCTGTCTTCAAGTCAACAACTCTCGTGGCACCGACGTTGTGCGTGGTCGGCCTGCCCGCCGCACTCGATCTGTTCGAGAAGCACGACTCGTCGCTGGTGCCGCCGACCAACCGCTTCAGTCGGTTCATCCCGCGCGGCTTCATCCGCTACATGACCGATGGAGACCACGCCACCTACGCGCCGATCCTGCGCAGTGCCGTCTCCGGCGCGGTCACTCGCGAGGCCGAGGCACAGATGGCCGCGATGATTCGAAACGAGCTGATCGCTGCGGCCGGCGGGGAAGTTCGCGTCGGTGAGCTGACGCGGCGGATCGTGCAGCGCCTGTTCCTGCGTCTGTTCTTCGGGATCGAGGCAGATGATCGGGACCTGCCCAGGCTCGAACAGCTGTACCAGCGCATCGATCCCACGCAGGCGTGGCGGTCGAGGCCGGGGAGGATCCAATCGGCCGTGGATGAGATCGCCCGGATCGTCGGGCAGAGGGAGGTCGCGCAGTCATACCTGGCAGCCGCGCGGCAGGCGCACGGCGAGTCGGCCGACGACGTGACGGTCGTCAAGAACCTCGTCTACATGGCCCAGACCGGTGCCGCGGACGTGTCGGCGCTGCTGGCATGGGTGGTCTGGATGCTGAGCACCAACGATGGCTGGGTCGAGCGACTACGAACGTCGGGCGACATCGGCCCGGCTGCTCGCCGCGTGGTCATGGAGGCCGTGCGCATGGAGCAAAGCGAATTCATCCTGCGGCGCGCGACGGACGACATCCGCTGGCAGGGCTTTACGATTCCGCGCGGCTGGCGGGTGCGCATCTGCGTCCGCGAGAGTCACCGTGATCCGTCGGTGTTCACGGATCCGGATCGATTCGATCCCGACCGATTTCTGGGCGACCCGATTCCGCGCCACGACTACTCCGCCTTTGGCGCCTCGACCACGCGCACGCGCTGCCTGGGGGAGGGGCTGACGCTGACCGTCGGCCGACTATTCGTCGAGCAGCTCGTGTGCGGCTTTGACTGGACCGTGATTCACCGGGGTGAGCCAGAGTTCTCTGGCGTCCACCGGCGCCCCAGCTCTCGATTCAGCGTCGCGCTGACGCCACGTTGAATCTCAGGCGGACGGAGCTTCCTCGGCAGCGACAGGCTCGGCCTTCGGCGGCTCGGGGGCTTTCTCTGGCTCTGCCTTGACCGGCGTGAGGTCGATCGTGCGTACCTGGCGCGTGCCCTTTTCCGTGCGCACCAGCGCCGACGGAATGACGCTCGCGCTCAGCTTCTCGATGATCGCGATCTCGCCCGAATAGAGGCCCCCCGCGTCGATCCGGACTCGGTCACCGACGCTCAGGCCAGCC
>DASQLS010000275.1:0-20004 GCA_035629915.1 Candidatus Limnocylindrales bacterium
CGGGGCCGGGCACGATCGCGACTCTCTACCCAGGCGCGAGCGAACACGGCGTCATCGAGGTAGTCCATCTCGATGAGACGATCGACGACCTGCCTGACGAGCGCGTCCGGATATCCGAGATGAAGCAACCGACGTTGAGTCTCGTCAACCGAGCGCGGCCGAACGGCAAGGAATGCACCTGCGGCTTCCATCACCGGTCCAGCATCCGTCATCTGGCCGCGCAACTCCCTGAGAGCCGCCTGTGATTCCGCTGTGCGCCGCTTTCTCCGCCCCATTTGGTGCTTCATCCGCGGCTACGGCCAACTGATGGCATCTGCCTCCAGCCCGCTCGATGACTTCGGCGCCTCAGGTGAGGCGGATGCAAGGCGGCGGCTGCGCGATCTACGCGAGCGCACTCGTGTGCGTGAGCGGAGGTCGAGAAGCCGGCAACGCCGCAGCCGTCCACATCAGGCGCCGTTCACTCCGCTTCGGATATGCCTTCCACAGGGATTTCGATGGTGGCAACTTTTCCGCGAATCTCCGTCTCGAGCTTCTGGGCAACATCCTGATTGGCCCGCAGGAACTCCTTCGACTGCTCGCGACCCTGACCGAGCCGGGTATCGCCGTAGGTGAACCAGGCACCGGTCTTGGCAACGATGTCGGAGGCGACGCCAACGTCGAGCAGGCCGCCTTCGCGGCTGATGCCCTCGCCGTACATCACATCGAACTCCGCCACCCGGAAGGGTGCTGCGACCTTGTTCTTGACGACCTTGACGCGCACGCGGCTGCCGATCGAGTCGGTGCCGCTCTTGATGGTCTCGATGCGCCGAATGTCGAGTCGGACGCTGGCGTAGAACTTCATCGCGCGGCCGCCTGGAGTCGTCTCCGGATTGCCGAACATCACACCGATCTTCTCGCGCAATTGGTTCGTGAAGATCAGGGCAGTGTTGGATCTGCTGACCGCACCGGTCAGCTTGCGCAGCGCCTGGCTCATTAGTCGAGCCTGCATGCCCATTGACGAGTCGCCCATCTCGCCCTCGATCTCCGCCCGCGGCACGAGCGCAGCCACCGAGTCGACAACTACGCAGTCGACGCCGCCGGAGCGAATCAGTGTCTCGGTGATCTCGAGCGCCTGCTCGCCTGTGTCAGGCTGGCTGACGAGCAGCTCGTCGACGTTGACACCGCACGCCCGTGCATAGCCGGGATCCAGCGCGTGCTCGACATCGATGAAGGCGACGACGCCGCCGCGCTTTTGCGCTTCTGCGAGCACGTGCTGGCAAAGCGTCGTCTTGCCCGACGACTCAGGCCCGAAGATCTCCGTGATCCGGCCGCGAGGTATGCCGCCGACGCCGACCGCGAGATCGAGAGCGATAGATCCCGTGGGAATCGCCTCGACCTGCTGCCTCTCGGAGGTGCCGAGCTTCATGATCGAGCCGCGGCCAAACTGCTTCTCGATCGACAGGATCGCGGCGTCCACCGCACGCGACCGTTCGGTGTTCGTCTTGTCCGAGCGATCCACGCCGTTGGCCTCTGCTGCGACCGGCTTGGTGGTCCCCGTCATGGTCATGCCTGGCTTCCCTCCTGACCGGGGACCTCGAGGACTATTCCTCGTTCGCCTCCGGCTCTGGTTCCCAACGCGGCTTGCGCTTTGGCTTGATTACCTCGACCGTTGGTGGCGGCGCCGAAGACAGCGACTCGAGTCGCGGTTTGGCGTCCTTGGCCTTCGGTTTCTTCTTTGCCTCTTTTGAAGGCCGATCCTTTGCACCCATTCAGTCCGCCTCCGCGGTTCAATCGGCAGGCTAGCCGAGACCGCTTGCCTGCCAGTTCACTACGACTTTGCGCCAGCTTGCGTGTCACGCGTCAAGCGCCTCTGCTGCGCGATTATCGCGCATGCCGGCCTGTGCTCGAACGAGCTGCGGAAAAGTGCCGTCGGCGATCGCCGCGCGAATGGCAGCCATGAAGTCGATCACGAAGGTCAGGTTGTGGCACGTGGCGAGGCGATAGAAGAGCAACTCGTCGGCGCGCAGCAGATGAGCTAGGTAGGCGCGCGAGAAGGAGCGACACGCCCGGCAGCGGCAACCCTCCTGGATGGGTGCCGGGTCGTCGAGAAAGCGCGAGTTGCGCAGGTTGAGTCGGCCTTCGGGGACCCAGACCGTCCCGTTTCGCGCTACCCGAGCGGGCAGCACCGAATCGAACATGTCGATGCCGGCGTCGACCGCATCGAGCAGGTCTGCCGGCGATCCGAGGCCCATCAGGTAGCGCGGGCGCGGGTCGTCGGCGAGCAGCGGCACACAGACGTCGAGTGCCGCTCGGCGCTGGGCGGCGCTCTCATCGCCGGCCAGGCCACCGATACAGATGCCATCGAACGGCAGCGACGCGATCACCCGAGTGGACTCGGCCCGGAGATCTTCCTCGAGTCCACCCTGGATGATGCCGAAGAGCGCCTGGTCGGGTCGGGTGTGTGCCGTCAGGCAGCGCTCGGCCCAGGCGTGGGTGCGGACCATTGCCTCGGCCACCTCTCGCCGAGATGACGCGTGCGGCGGCACGGGTTGATCGAGCACGACGGCAATATCGGAACCCAGCGCCTGCTGGACGGCGATCGCGTGCTCCGGCGTGAAGCGATGGACCGAGCCATCGAGGTGTGTCGCGCGGAACGTAACCCCGTCGTCGTCGACTGATCGGAACTCGCCCAGGCTGACGACCTGGTAGCCGCCCGAGTCGGTCAGGATCGGCCGCCGCCAGGACATGAAGTCGTGCAGGCCACCCAGTCGCTCGATGCGCTCGTGTCCCGGGCGCAGGTACAGGTGATAGGTGTTGCACAGGATGATCTGTGCGCCAATCTCGTCGAGATCCTCGGGATCGAGCGCCTTGACGGTGGCATTTGTGCCGACCGGCATGAAGACCGGCGTCTGGACCTCGCCGTGCGGCGTCTGCAGGTGACCCAGGCGCGCTCTGGTGGTTCCATTCTCCGGGGCCGGCTTGAGGACGTCGAAGGTGATCGGCCTGGCGGCGGTTCGGGTGACTGGATCGAGCTCGATCAAACGATCTCCTGACGACGCAGGGCGAACACGGCAATCCCGATCGACACGACCAGGTAGACCAGCACCATCGGCAAGGCGAGCTCGAACGGAACAGGCTTGAGGAACAGATCTTCGAGCCCGCCGGAAGCGCCTGCGGTCGCGCCACCGGGAAGAGCGCTCAACACGTTGCCGCCGATGCTGATCGGCAGGAACTGAAACCACTCCGGGCCGATCGGCTCGAAGCCCAGAATCGGACCCTCGGGGTCGAAGCCGCCGCCGAAGCTCGAAGCGACCGCGGCAAAGGTCAAGGTCGTGGTGATGATCGCCTCGCCGACATAGAGCACGATGCCGACCACGGCGCCGGCCAGCTGGCTGCGCAGCACGACGGCAACCATCAGGCCAAGCGCGGCCCGTTGGACAAGAACGGGAAAGCCGAAGATCAGCCACTCGGCGAGGTCGGCGATGCCATCCCCGCTCAACGGATTGCTCACCGGAATGCCATACACGACACCGGTGACGTAGGTCATCACGATGCCCAGCGCGAACAGGAGCAGCATCGCGATGCCGAGAACGATGATCAATGCCAGCGTCTTGGCCAGCAGGTAACCCGTCCGACTCTCGCCGCGGGCAACGACATTGCGCAGCACGCCCCAGTTCCAATCCGAGCCCACGTACGCGGCGGCATAAACGACGGCCATCAGGCCGCCGATGCTGAACACGAACTCGCCGATCAGCGCGTACGCGGCCGGGAATGTGATCGCTCCGGCCAATCCGCCCAGCGTCGAGCCGGTGAGCAGGAATATGACGACCATCAGCACGACGGCCACGAACAGCACGACATACGTCGCCTGGCGGCGACGGATCTTGAGCAGCTCGGCGCGGAGCAGCCTCATGCCGGTGGTGCCTCTGGCGATCCAGACGATCGCGCGGCGCTGTGGTCGACCTCTCCGCTGCCACTGCCGGTCAGCTCCAGGAAGAGCGTCTCGAGGTCGCTGCCCGGCTCGAGGCCTGAGGCGTAGATGCCTGCCTCGGCGAGCGATCGGTTGACCTCACTGCCGCGCGTCGGATTGACATAGACCGTGAACCAGCCGGCCTGATCGCCCGCGTCGATGCCGTACAGCGGACGATCGGGAGCGAGACGGCGCAGGATGTCGGCCGCGGCTGCCATTTGCTCGACCGGCACCTTGACGCGAACTCGACCGGTGTCCTCCAGCAGCTGGACGAGCGGTCCCTCGCGGATCAACCGGCCGCGGTCGATGATCCCGACCACGTCGGCGAGCTGTTCGACCTCGTGCAGCAGGTGGCTCGAGATGACCACCGTCTTGCCCAGCTCGCGCGTGAAGTAGCGCAGCGTCTCGCGCATGGCCACCATGCCGCCCGGGTCGAGGCCGTTGGCCGGCTCATCGAGCAGCAGCAGGTCCGGGTCGGAGAGCATCGCAGCGGCGATGCCGAGGCGTTGCTTCATGCCCAGCGAATAGGTCTGCACGGCGTCGCGCGCGCGGCCGGACATGCCCACGTACTCGAGCACCTGGTTGACGCGTTGCGGGTCCGTGGGGGGCCCGGAGGCGCCCAGCACGATCAGGTTCTCCGAGCCGGACAGGTACGGGTAGAACGACGGCGTCTCGATCAGCGAGCCGACGCGGAAGAGCCGCTCACGGTCGCGCCACGTGTACGAGGCGCCGAGCAGGAAGATTGAGCCCGACGACGGGCGCAAAAGGCCGGTCAGCAGGCGCAGGGCGGTTGTCTTGCCCGATCCGTTGGGGCCGAGAAATCCGTAGACCTGGCCGCGTGGCACGGACATGTCGAGGCCCTGGAGGGCCTGGTGGCGACCGTAGCTCTTTACCAGGCCGCGCGTCGCGACGGCGAGATCGGCCGGCGAAAGGGCCGCGAACGCCGATAGCGGCGCATCCGGCGGCGCAGCAATGACCGGTGGCGCCGCGACCGGCGGCGGTGGGAAGGCGTCGGTCACGCCACGGTTTCCGACTCGGTCCGACCCTCGACGGTTATGCCGTCCCACAGCCCGGCGTCCGTTCTGTCCGCACGTCGCGGCGGCGGGACGTCGTAGCCGAGCAGGCGCAGGTGATCGCGGGCGCGTTCAGTGGCTACGCGACCCTGAGGCGTGCGATCGAGAAAACCGATCTGAAGCAGGTACGGCTCGTACACGTCCTCGATCGTATCGACTTCCTCGCCGATCACCGCAGCGACGGCCGCGCCACCGACCGGTCCCGATGCGAACTTCTGGATGATGGCCGCCAGAAGGCGCCGATCCGTGGTGTCGAGACCCTCGTCGTCGATGTCCATCGCGTTCATGGCGTCTGTCGCTTCGCGGACACCGATGCGACCGTCAGACCGAACCTGGGCGTAGTCCCTGACCCGCCGCAGCAGCCGGTTGACGACCCTCGGAGTTCCCCTCCCCCGTCGAGCCAGCACGTCCACCGCCGCCGTGTCGATGTCGACCTCCAGAATGCCGGCCGATCGCGTGATGATCGTCGCCAGCTCTTCCTCGCTGTAGTAGTCGAGCCGGTAGACGGCTCCGAATCGGTCACGGAGTGGCCCACCGATGCGCCCTGCGCGGGTCGTCGCACCAACCACCGTGAACGGCTTGATGTTCAGCCGAAGGCTGCGCGCCGAGGGACCGCGACCGATCATCACGTCGATCGCGAAATCCTCCATCGCCGGATAGAGGATCTCCTCGACCGAGTGGTTGAGGCGGTGGATCTCATCGATGAAGAGCACGTCGCGCTCTTCGAGATTGGTCAGGATCGCCGCGAGGTCGCCTGGTCGTTCGATTGCCGGACCGCTGGTCGCGTGCAGGTTGACGCCCAGCTCGCGGGCAATGATGTTGGCCAGCGTCGTCTTGCCCAGGCCGGGTGGCCCGTAGAGCAGTACGTGGTCGGCTGCCTCGTTGCGCTGGCGGGCGGCCTCGAGCAGGATCTCGAGGTTCTGCTTGACCGGCGCCTGGCCGATGTACTCGGCCAACAGACGCGGTCGGAGTGAGGTCTCAACCGCCACTTCCTCGACGCTCAGCGTGCCCGAAGCGACGTGGCGGTCCTGATCGTCCATCGATGCCGAGTCTAGCAGTAATTCAGACGTATAGAACGCCTGTTCGACAGGGCGCCTGGCCTGATCGGACTCAGCTGGCGCGTTTAGGGGTGAGCGGCATGCGTCCGGCAAGCGCGGCCAAGGCGAGCACCACCATCACCACTACCGCCGCGCCGGCGACGAGCGGCACCCACGGCGTGCTCAGCTCCTTGACGACGATGCCGGTATAGGCCCAGATGATGACTCCGGAATAGGCGACATCGCCCGTTCGCAACACCGCGGTGACCGCGATTGCAAGGCCGACGGCGAGAACCAGCGCGGCGATCAACTCTGGAGCGATACCAAGTGTCGTCACACCGGCCCAGTTGCCGACCGCGGCGACATTGGCGATCGTCGCCACGGTTATCCAACCCAGATACAGCGACCACGGCACCTGGACAAGCCAGCGGTCGGAGCCTGACAGGCCTGAACCTGGATGCGCCGTCGCTTCGAAGCCGGCCCGTCGATAGATCCAGATGAGTGTGCCCAGCAGAGCGATCATGACCACGACCGTGGCTGGGAAGATCTCGTAGTGCCAGAGCAAGATCCAACTGCCGTTGAGCAAGCCGACGAGCGCCGGCAGCAGTCCAAGTTGGCGCAGGAGTGGGTCCTCGAGACGGCTCGGTCGCAGGGTCTGGATCAGGAAGCCGACTTGCCCCAGGTAGATGAGTCCCCAGATAGCGAACACATAACCGGCTGGCACCACGAATACTCGGAAGCGGTCTGATATCTCGGCCGTCGTCAGGCCGTTGATGGGCAAGACGTTGGCAGCGCCGTTGACCCCGAGCGCGAAAACGATGCCCGCGAAGACGAGAAGTTGGCGGATGCGGTCGCTACTCATCGCTTACTCGAGCGGTCAGCGCGGCTCGAGGACTACTACGGCAGTCTCCCCGGCGCGCCGGCTCGCCCAACCGTCGAGATTCTCACCGTCGTACTGTCGCCAGGCCTCCCACAGCCGAGTGCGATCCTCGCCGACGGCCATGCGGCCGCGGACGTGCCGCGTTCCATTCTTGAGCTCCACCGTGGTATCCGGATGCGCCTGCAGGTTGAGCCACCACGCCGGCTCGGGACTCCCCCAGCCATTCATAGCCAACGTGACGAGATTAGGACCATCCTCGAAGTAGCCCAGGATCACGCTGCGCGACTTGCCCGATTTTCGCCCGATCGTGGTCACGCGCATGGTTCCCCACTTGCCGGGCTTCGGCAGCCACAGGCCCCTTCGGCCGCCGGTGACGCGGAAGTACGCCCGGTGGAAGCGCCAGGCCAAGTGGATGAACCAGCGCGGCGGTAGCCACGGAGATTTGGGGTTCGTCGCTTCGGTCGTCATGATTGCCTCCTCGGTGCCATACTTACGCTGTACGTGTTGTACGACATACGGTGTAAGTTGTCAAGTTGCAGGAAACGCCACACATGACCATCGAACCGCAGACCCGAGAACGCGACCGGATACCGCTCGACCGCCAGCGCGTGCTCCAGGCAGCCGTCCAGCTGGCAGACCGGGAAGGCATCGAGGCGCTGAGTATGCGCCGCGTAGGGCAACAGCTCGGTGTCGAGGCGATGTCCCTTTACAACCACGTCGCCAACAAGGAGGACCTCCTTGATGGAATGCTCGACGTCGTGCTTTCGGAGATCGATCCGCCGCTCACGGACGAAGGCGACTGGCGGCGTATCTTCCACGAGCGGGTTATGACTGCGCGACGAGCCCTCAAGCGCCATCCCTGGGCATCAACGGTCATCGTGAGCCGGGTCAATCCCACGCCACACATGCTCGCCTACATGGACTCGATGATCGGCATCGTTCGGCGGGCTGGCTTCTCGCTCGACCTCACCCATCACGCCATGCACGCCCTGGGCAGCAGGACGATGGGTTTCGCGCAGGAGCTGTTCGAGGATTCAGCAGACGCGGGCGCCGACCCAGCGGTGATGGACCTGATGATCAAGCAGATGGCGGAGCAGTTTCCCTATGCGGCCGAGATCGCAACCAAGGTCAGGCACGACAACGAGTCAGTAGTTGGCAGTGGCTGCGACGACCAGTTCGAATTCGAGTTCGGCCTCAATCTGATCCTTGACGGGCTCGAGCGCCTTCGCTCCGAGCAGGGGGCGGCCGCGAGCTAGCGGTCGAAGTTAACCAGCCGTTTACCGGGCGGGTATTGGAACTCGGCGGCGAAAGGCGTAGGTTGAGCCGGCACAGCGCCGGCCGTCGGACCTCGCAGCCGTGCCGGGTCCACGCCCAGCGGTCGGCGGACTGATGCGCTTGATGGAGGCTGTCGTGTCCTCTCGCGTATTGCTGGTCGCTGCCCTGCTCGTCGCTGTCTTGGCCGTCCCTGCGGCCGTCGGCGCCAAGACAGGCAGCGTGCGCTTCGCCACTTTCAACGCGTCGCTCAACAGAAACAGCGCCGGCCAGGCGCTGTCCGACCTGTCAGCTCCTGGCAACGCCCAGGCCGACGCTGTCGCCGAGATCATCCAGCGCGTTCGACCTGACGTGCTGCTGATCAACGAGTTCGACTACTACCCCAATAACCAACTCGCCACTGCGTTCCAGGACAACTATCTCGACGTCGCACACAACGGTGCCGCGCCGATCGACTATCCATACGTGTTCGTCGCGCCGTCGAACACCGGCCAACCCTCCGGCCTCGACCTCGACAACAACGGTTCAGTCGGTGGCCCGAATGACGCCTTCGGCTTCGGCTTCTTCCCGGGCCAGTACGGCCTCGCCGTCTTCTCGCGCTATCCCATCGATGCTGACGCCGTGCGAACGTTCCAGATGTTCCTCTGGAAGGACATGCCCGGCGCACTGCTGCCCGACAACCCGACCACTGCCACGCAGGCCGACTGGTACTCGCCTGCCGAGCTGGACGTATTCCGGCTGTCGTCCAAGAGTCACTGGGACGTGCCGATCGAGGTGGGCGGCCAAACCGTCCACTTTCTGGTCAGCCACCCAACGCCGCCGGTCTTCGACGACCCGCCGGCTTTTCCGGCCGGGGTCGACTTCAACGGTCGGCGCAACTCTGACGAGATCAGGTTCTGGGCCGACTACATCACGCCTGGGCCGGCGTCGCGCTACATCTACGACGACGCGGGTGAGAGTGGCGGGCTGAAGCCTGGCGAACGCTTCGTCATCGCCGGCGACCAGAACAGCGATCCACTCGACGGCGACAGCATCCCGGGGTCGATTCAGCAGCTGATCGACCACCCGCTCGTGAACACCAAGGCCACGCCCGCGAGCGACGGCGGTCCGTACTGGGCCGAAGCTCAGGACGCGCTGAACGACGTCCATGAGAGCGACCCGCTGTTCGACACGGCCGATTTCTGCGATACGCCCGTTGCGCCGCCATGCTCCGGACCAGGCAATCTGCGCGCCGACTACGTGCTGCCGCGCAAGAACCTCCAGATTCTCGGCTCCGGCGTTTTCTGGCCGGACGGCGACGACCCGTTGCTGTACCTGACCGGCACAGGCTTCCCGGTGCCCAGCTCAGACCACCGCGCGGTCTGGGTCGACGTCAAGATCTCGGGCTAGTCCCAGCAGGCAATGGGGGCGGCTCGCGCCGTTGTGAGGCCAATGCCGCCCCCACCTGCTCAGACGCGCTTGTGAACCATCCGCTCGATGGCCTCTGCAGCGTCCTCAGCGGCGTCGATCGCGTTCTCCAGGCCGTTGTACAGGTCGCGCCACTTGATGACTTCGAGCGGATCGCCGCGATCGTGGAAGAGCCTTGCCACTGCCGCGCGTGAGATTGCATCTGCCTGATGCTCGAGCTCGTGGATCCGCTCCAGGTGGCTGCTGAGATCCTTCATCGGCTCGAGCTTGCGCAGCGCAGCCGACAGCTCGACGCCCTGTAGCGCCAGGATGTCGGCTAGCAAGCGTGCCTCGACCGTCGGTTCCTTGATATCGAAGATCACGAAGCTCTCCGCAACCGCCTGAATCGAGTCGACGACGTCGTCCAGCTGAACGGTCAGGTCGTGAATGTCCTCGCGGTCGAATGGCGCCACGAACGCCTCCTCGAGCCGCGCATTGATCTTCAGGTCGAGCTCGTCGCTCTGCTTCTCGATCGCCTGGATCTCGGCAATTCGCTCAGGAAGTCGGTCGAATGTCGCGATCAGGTCCTGTAGTCGGACCGCAGCCGTAGACAGCGTTTCACCGGCTGCCTCGAACAAATCGAAGAACTTGATGTCCTTGGGGATCAGTCTGATTCGAACCATGCTCTCCTCAATGTGACAGCCCGAGGGCGTCGAGGACCAGCCACACGACGGCGGCCATCACGCCCGATGCCGGAATGGTGACTATCCAGGCCAGGACGATCGCACGGACGACCCCCCAGCGCACGCCGCGCAGGCCGCGCACGGAGCCGACGCCCATGATCGCGCTCGAGATGACCTGCGTGGTCGAGACGGGAATCCCGAGCTGGGCAGCGCCGAGGATGACCGATGCTGCGGTCGTTTCGGCTGCGAAACCGTGGACCGGTTCGAGCTTGACGACACGGTGTCCCATGGTGTGCATGATGCGCCAGCCGCCAACGGCAGTCCCCAATGAGATGGCAGAGGCGGCGATGATGATCACCCACGTTGGCACTTCGATGGTCGAGATGAGGCCGGCCGAGAACAGGGCCAGGGTGATGATGCCCATCGTCTTTTGAGCGTCATTCGAGCCGTGCGAAAAGGCCATGAAGCCGGCCGAGATGACCTGCGCGCGGCGGAAGAAGTTCGTCACCGGTCGCCGTCGTGCCCTGAAAAAGAGCCAGAACAGGACCACGATGAGCGCCAGCGCCGCGAAATAGCCTATGAACGGCGAGGTGATCATTGGGATGAGCACCTTGTCGACGATGCCCTGGATCTTGAACGCACTCACGCCGGCGGCGACCAGCGTGGCGCCGAGCAGCCCGCCGATCAGTGCGTAGCTGCTCGAGCTGGGCAGGCCGTAGTACCACGTGATCAGGTTCCAGACGATGGCACCAATCAACGCCGCGGCGACGACCGCGGGAGTGGTCGTGCTCTCATCGACGAGCCCGGCGCCTATGGTCTTGGCCACTGCGGTGCCGGCAAACGCGCCGATGAAGTTGAACGTCGTCGCCATGATGATCGCGTTGCGCGGGCTGAGCGCACGCGTCGCGACCGACGTGGCGATCGAGTTCGCCGTGTCGTGGAAGCCGTTGATGTAGTCGAAGATCACGGCCAGCACGATGACCGCGACGAGCATCAAGGTAAGACCTTCCATCACCGGAGCTCCGCAGCCTCAGTCGCGGCGCAGGACGCGCAGCGCAGCCTTGACGCGATCCTCGAGCGACGCGCCGACGGGGAGCGATGCAACTGCCCCTCGGGCCGACTCGCGCGACTCGGACGCGGTGTAGCCGAGCGCCTGGAGGGCGGCCACCACCTCCGATTCGGACGATGCGGGCACTCCCCCGATTCCGGCCACGGCGCCGGCAGTGGCGACCTTTTCCTTGAGCTCCAGGATCACTCGCGCGGCGAGCTTCTTGCCGACGCCCGACACAGCCGTCAGGACGCCCTCGTCGCCCTGCAGGATGGCCAGCTGAAGGTCAGTCACCGGGCGCGACGCAACGATCGCGAGCGCCACCTTGGGCCCGACGCCGGTCACAGTCGTGAGCAGCTCGAAGAAGCCCAGCTCCTCGCCCGTTCGGAAGCCGTACAGCGCCTGTTGGTCCTCGCGCACGAGGTGATGGGTAAACAGCCGGACCGATTCGCCCTCGTGCAGGCCGGTCAACGTTCCCGGGCCGCAGAAAATGCGGTAGCCGATGCCGCCGGCCTCGACCACGGCGGAATCCGGCGCGAGCATCGCTACCCGGCCCTCGACGAAAGCAATCACCGCCTGAAGCCTAGCGCGCTTGGGTCAGGCGGCTTGCGGGTGGGCGTGCGCCGTGCAGATCGCGACGGCGAGCGCATCGGCCGCATCGTCCGGACGTGGCAAGGTCGTCATGCCGAGCACTAGCTGGACCATGCGCTGAACCTGGTCCTTGGGGGCACGTCCGTAGCCGGTCACGGCGAGCTTGACCTCATGTGGTCCGTACTCGACCACCGGCAGCCCGGCCTCCGCCGCCGCGAGCAGAACGACGCCGCGCGCCTGGCCGACGGCGAACGCGGTCTGGACGTTCTTGTTGAAGAAGAGCCGCTCGACGCCGACGTAGGCGGGTTGATGGTCTGCGATCAAGCCCGAAACAGCGCGATGGATCTCGAGCAGCCGCACCGGAAGGGTCTGTGTCGACAGTGTCTCCAGGCAGCCGTAGTCGACGGCACGCAACCGCGATCCGTTCCTCTCGACAATGCCGTAGCCGGTCGCCGCGGTTCCCGGGTCGATGCCCAGAACGATCAACAGCCCGACATCAGACTGCGGCTGCCTCGGCGAGCACTTCGGCAGGCAGATCGAAGTTGGCCGTCACGCGCTGCACGTCGTCCAGGTCCTCGAGTGCCTCGATCAGCCGCAGGTTCTGGCGGGCAACGTGCTCGTCGACCTCGATCGGCGTCTTGGGCGACATCGTTACCTCGGCCGACTCGACCGCCACTCCGGCACTCTCGAGCGCCTTGCGCAGCCCTTCGAGCTGGCTCGGATCTGTGACCACCTCTACCGGGTCCGAGTCGGTATAGACGTCGTCCGCACCGGCGTCGATCGCGGTCAGGGCAACATCGTCGGGGTCGCTGCCGTTGAGCAGCACCGCGACCACGCCGCGCGGCTCGAACTGCCACGCAACGGAGCCCGCGCCGGCGAGCGAGCCGCCGTTCTTGGAGAAAAGCGAGCGAACCTCTGCCGCGGTCCGGTTCTTGTTGTCAGTCGCGGTCTCGACCAGGATCGCCACTCCGCCCGGGCCGTAGCCCTCGTAGACGATCTCCTCGAACTCCGCGGCACCGGACCCGCCGGCCGCCTTGTCGATGGCGCGCTTGATGTTGTCCGCCGGCATGTTCTCCGAACGTGCCTTCTCCATCGCCAGCCGAAGGCGGTAGTTGGCATCAGGATCACCGCCGCCCTCGCGTGCGGCGATGGAGATCTCGCGCGCAATCTTGGTGAAGATCGCGCCGCGCTTGGCGTCATTGGCGCCCTTCTGGCGCTTGATCTGGGACCACTTGGAGTGACCGGACATCGCGGGTGATTCTATATGCTGGCCCCATGACCACAGTTGACATGTCGCGCCTTCGAAACGTCGTGCTCGCCGGTCATTCCGACTCCGGCAAGACAACCTTGGCCGAGCATCTCCTCCATGCCACGGGCGCGGTCTCGCGCCTGGGCAAGGTCGACGATGGGACAACGGTGCTCGATTTCGAGCCCGAGGAGCAGAAGCGCAAGCAGTCGCTGTCGCTCGGTGTGGCGACGATGACCCACGATGGGTACGAGATCAACCTGATCGACACGCCTGGCTATGCCGACTTCGCCGGTGAGGTCGTCGAGGGCTTCGAGGCGGCCGACGCTGCGCTGATGACGATGGACGCCTCGGGCGGTGTCGAGGCTGGAACCGAACGTGCCATCTCGCTGGGCCGCGCGCACGGCACTGCCGCGCTGTTCGTGATCACCCGTTGCGAACGAGAGAACGCCGATCCGGCGGCTGCGCTCGACGCCCTGCGCGCGGCATTCGGCAGCAAGATCGCGCCGCTCCACGTGGCGATAGGCAAGGCCGACTCGTTCAAGGGCTACGTCGACCTTGTCCATCGCAAGGCGTATGTGTGGGACAACGGCAAGCGCAGTGAGACCGAGATTCCGGCCGAGCTCGCCGACGAGGTCGCGCGCCGACGCGACCAGCTCCTCGAGGCGGCCGCCGAAGCCGACGACGACGTGCTGGCCAAATACCTCGAGGGTGAGGAGGTGAGCGACGAAGAGCTCGACGCGTGCCTCCACCGCGGCGTGCGCGACTCGATCCTCGCTCCGGTGATGGTCACGGCCGCGGCGCGCGAGATCGGCGTCGACGGCGTGCTCGATGCGATCGCCCGCTACTTCCCGTCCCCCGACGAGGAAAAGCCGGTCAAGGCGATCGATGGCGCGGGCAAGGAGATTGAGGTCGCCCAATCCGGGGATGGTCCGTTGTTGGCCCGCGTGTTCAAGACGACTGCCGACCCGTTCGTCGGCCGGCTGACCTACTTCCGCGTCTTCTCGGGCAAGATCGCGTCGCACGACCATGTGTGGAACGCCGATCGCGGCGAAGAGGAGCGCATCGGCCAGGTGCTGCGCGTCAAGGGCAAGGACACAGAGCCCGTCGGCGTGATCAGCGCCGGCGAGATTGGTGCGGTCGCAAAGCTCGTCCACACCCATACCGGCGACGCGCTGTCGTCGCGCGAGAAGCCGTTCAAGCTGCCACCGATCGACTTCCCGCCGGCCAGCCTGCCGGTCGCGATCGAGCCGCAGACCAAGGCGGACCTGGACAAGCTCGGCGCGGCACTCAGCAGGCTGGTCGAGGAAGACCCGAGCGTGCGCGTCGAGCGCGAGGCTGAGACCGGCGAGCAGCTGCTCTGGGCGCAGGGCGATAGCCACATCGCCGTCATCGTGGAGCGGTTGAAGCGCAAGTTCGGCGCCGCTGTCGTGACGCGCCCGCCTCGCATCCCGTATCGCGAGACGATCCGCTCGGCGACCAAGGCCGAGGGCCGGCACAAGAAGCAGACCGGCGGGCGCGGCCAATTCGGCCATGTCTGGATCGAAATCGAGCCAAATCCGGGTGCTGGAGTGGAGTTCCATACACGCGTAGTCGGCGGGTCCGTGCCGCGCCAGTTCTGGGCGGGCATCGAGAAGGGCGTGCGCGACATCGCCGAGAAGGGACCGATCGCGGGCTACCCGGTAATCGACTTCAAGGCAACTTTGTACGACGGCTCATTCCACACCGTCGACTCTGACGAGCTGTCCTTCCGACTGGCCGGCCAGCTGGCCACGCGGAAGGGCATCCAGGACGCGTCTCCAGTCCTGCTCGAGCCGATCATGGACGTCGAGGTGAGAGTCCCCGAGGAGTACATGGGCGACGTCAACCGCGACCTGAACACGCGCCGCGGCCGGGTTCTGGGCATGGATACGGCGGATGGGGTGCAGGTCGTTCGAGCGCACGTGCCGCAGTCGGAGCTCTTCACATACGCGACAGAGCTGCGCTCCATGTCGGCGGGACGTGGACAGTTCTCCGCCACCCTCGCGCAATACGAAGAAGTGCCATCGCACGTGGCCCAGAAGATCGTCGAGGCGCACAGGAAGGACGAGGCCGCGGCGCACTAGCCGACAGTCTCGAGCGGCGTGACATGAACACCAGGTCGCAGGTCACGACGTGGGAGCCGTCGGACGCGGCGATCGCGGAGCGCTACGGCCTGAGAGCCGAGGAGATCCTGCGTTTCGATCTCAACACGTCGCCATGGCCGTCGCCGGCACTGCCCGAGGCCCTGGCAGGTCCCTTTGATCCGCCGCTCAACGAGTATCCGGACAGCTACTACGCCGACCTGACCGACGCTGCCGCTGCCTACACCGGCGTCGAGCCGGACGAGGTCGTGGTCGGCGCCGGTGCCGACGAGGTGATCGATCTAGTAGCCAAGGCTTTTCTGCCGGCCGGATCGGCGGCGATCGTGCCGATTCCCACGTACTCGATGTACGGGGTCTTCACGACGCACCGCGCGGCAAGGATCGTCCCCGTTGCTCGCCTTTCCGCCGAGCACGGGTTCGGGCTGGACGTGCCGGCGATGATCGCCGCGCTACCCGAGGTCTCGGTCGTCTGGCTGTGCAATCCGAACAATCCAACCGGCGCCGCGGACGCGACCGACGACGTTCGCGCGATTCTCGCCGCCGCCGGCGAGCTGCCAAAGCCGCCACTGGTGGTGGTCGACGAGGCGTACCACGAGTTCAGCCGCACGTCGGTCGTTGGCTGGCGGCAGGAGTTTCCGAATCTGCTGACTATCCGGACGATGTCGAAGGCCTTCGCCCTGGCCGGCATCAGGGTCGGGTACGGGGCTGCTCATCGGTCGGTGATCGAAAAGCTGGAGCGCGTCCGCCCGCCGGGGAGCATCTCCACCGTGTCCTCGCATATCGCGACCGCCGCACTTCGTTCGCCCGATTACGCCGCGGCCAATGTGGAGGCGCTGACCATCGAGCGCGAGTGGCTGGCTACCGAGCTTGCTGCGCGCGGCTGGCACTCAACGCCAAGCATCTGCAACTTCCTGCTCGTACGCATCGGCGACAACGCCGCGGCCGAGGCGGCGGCCGAGGCTCTCCTTCGCTCCGGGATCGTGCCGCGGACGTTCGGGCCGGCCAATCCCCTGCGCGGTCACCTGCGCATCACGGTCCGATCGCGCCCGGAGAACGAGCGCCTCCTTACTGCCGTAGAGCGGCTGAGCGCCTAGCGGCCCTTATTGGCCAGTACGCGGTAGTGCGGCAACAAACCGCCCCAGCCGGCCAGGTTGGCCTCGCGGCGCGGAATCGACGCCGCGCCCAACCGATCCCATCCGCGGTGCTCGATCTCAACCTGGGTTCCCATCGGGCGGGTGGTGAAGCGAATCTCGACCTCGGTCGCGTCCGCCCTATCAGCGCGCAGGTGCCACAGATATACCAGTCGACGCGGCGGCTCCCATTCGAGGACCTCGCCCCATTCGTGCTCGGTCCCGTCCGGTGTCCGCTCGAAGATCCGACCCCCTGGCCGCGGCTCGAAGATCACCTCGAACCCACCCTCGGTCGACACCGTGTGCGAAACGGGCCACCACAGCGAGGTGCGCGTGGTCCAGAGGTCGAATGCCTGCCGCGCGTCGCAATCGACGTCGAATCGGATATGAATCGGCTCGAGTCCCGCCGGGACGCTCACCTTTCGGCCGAGCGCGACGGCGAAGACAGGTTGTCCGCTGCCAGCTTGAAGCGTCGCGCTGCGTCGCCCCAGACGCGTTCCAGGTAGGCCTGGACGGCGGTGATCCCCTGGTCGTGCAACCGGTAGATGCGCCGCGTGCCCTGTGGCTCTTCGACGACGAGGCCCGCGCCCTTGAGCACTGACAGGTGACGCGACACAGCTGGGCGGCTGATCGGAAGCTCATCGGCGATCGATTGGACCGAGCGCCCTCCCCCGCCGAGCAGCTCAACGATCGCGCGCCGGTTCGGATCCCCGAGGGCGGCGAAAGGATCTGCGGCGATGCTGGATCTGGGCAACTTGCGACCATGGTAAACGTACGGTTACAGTAACGACAACGTTACGGAGGAGGAGTGACAAATGGCACAGGGCAGTGGCACCAAGGAAGACCCGTGGCAGCTGAAGACGCCGTCCGGCACCTCCGAGTACACGATGTACCGCGATGACACGGCGGATCCGCCACTCATCGTGTGCAACGTTGGCTCGACCAAGCTGACCTACCTGTCCCGCGCGATCGACGATCTGCACGCGATGCTCAAGGCGCACGGCGACTGGATGGACCTCGGCGCAGCGGACGAGCAGAAGGCGACGACGCCGGGCACGGTGGAAGCGTGGGGTCGGGCCGAGGACAACCCGGTTGGCGGCTGGTACGGCCAGCGCAAGGGCTACCGCGGACGGTTCGGGATGTATATGCCGCCGCTCATGGAGGCACTCGGCCTCGCCGAGCTGACCCACGATGCGCGCAACAACAAGATGAGGGCGATCTAGGCTTTCGCCAGTTGCTCCAGGATGAACTCGCGCCGATCTGCCAGCGCCTGATCGCCGCGCATCGCGTGGTCCGCCTCGTAGCGCTCGATCCGCTTCGGATCCTCGGCCGCGTTGTAAAGCTCTGACGCGTCCATGCCAGCGATGAAGTAGTCGTCGTTGGCGAACTGCATCAGCAGCGGCCGCGGCGCGATCGACGCGACGTGCTCGATCGGGTCGAGATCGCGCATCGCGCGCATGTAGTCGAATCGGTCTTCCTCGATCGGCCAGAAGCGAAGGAACCAGTCCGCCCACCGATTGGCCGGCGCGATCAGCACCCCGGCCACGATCCGCGGGTCGCGCGCCATCAGCAGCGCGCCGTGCATCGCGCCGAAGTCGTGACCGACAAGCACGATGGGCGTGGCACCGCGGCCGTGGAGCTCATCCACACAGGCCGCAAGCAGCTCGATCTGCGCGTCGATCTGACGCGCATCCGCCGACGATCCAGTCGGGTCGAACGACCAGGGGAACACGAGCTGCGGCAGCGCACAGATCAGGCCCGCTGAGCCGAGCAGCTCGGCTTCGGCACGGAACTGGGTCCTGTTGCCGTCGTCAGCCTGCGGATCGAACCAATGCAGGAAGAGAACGCCACCGGTGATGGCGCCGGCCGGGGAAACGATGTCGAGGTCGGTCATGCCTCGCGGCGGCGGCCGATGACCGTCCGCTTCTTGCCCGCGCGCAGGACGAGGTAGCGACCGTCGATCGGGTCCGGCCGCGCACCATCTTCGGCGGTTACGCGCTCGTCGTTGATCGAGAAGCCTCCCTGCTGGATCATCCGGCGCGCCTCCGATTTCGACGTGAACAGGCCGCCCGCAACCGCCAACTCTGCCGCGTCGAGCGTCAGCTCGTCGTCGCCGAACTCGAAATGGTCGAGCTCGCCGAACAGGACGTCCAACACCTCAGGATCTCGCAGCGGCTGACCGGCGAACAATGCTTCGGCGACCTTTTCCTGGCGACGTGCCTCGTCCTCGCCATGAACGCGAGCCGTCATCACAGACGCCAGCCGGCGATGCGCCGGCCGTTTCTCAGGCGTCGAGCGCTGCTGCTCCTCCAGCTCGTAGATCTCGTCGGCCTCGAGCAGGGTCAGCCGGCGCAGCATCATCGCCACGTCGCGGTCGTCCTGGCCGATCCAGTACTGGTAGAACTCGTATGGCGACGTCAGGTCGGCCGACAGCCAGACCGTTCCCTCCGCGGTCTTGCCGAACTTGGCACCGGTCGAGGTCAGCAGCAACGGGCAGGCGACTGCGAACGCGCGCGACTCGCCGTTCTCGTCGAGTCCCTCGGCGCGGCGGATCAGCTCGGTGCCGGCGGTGATGTTGCCCCATTGGTCGGCGCCGCCCATCTGCAGCTCGACGCCGTGCTCGCGGTACAGGTGCAGGAAGTCGGTCGCCTGGAGCGTCATGTACGAGAACTCGGTGTACGAGATCCCCTTGTCCATGCGCGTGGAGACCGAGTCCTTGGCGAGCATGTAGCTCAGCGGAAAGTGCTTGCCGATGTCGCGCAGGAACTCGATCAGTCCGTACTTCGCGAGCCAATCGCGGTTGTCGAACAGTCGCGCGCCGAGCTTGCCGTCGAAGTCCAGGAAGCGCTCGAGCTGCGACCGAATGGCCGCTCGATTCGCGTCGAGCGTGTCGTCGTCGAGCAGGTTGCGCTCCGCGCTCTTGCCCGACGGGTCGCCGATCATGCCCGTCCCGCCGCCGACCACGGCAACCGGCGATCCGGCGCCGGTCCGCTGCAGGGCGACCAGCATTGCGATCGGCATCAGGTTGCCCACCTGGAGCGAGGGAGACGTCGGATCGAAGCCGACATAACCGCTGATCGGCCCGCGCGTCAGCCGCCTGGCGAAGCCCTCCGATTCGTCCTGGAGCAGGCCACGCCACTCCAGCTCACGCAGAAAGGCATGGCGTTCGGAGGCGGCGGACTCGGGGTTCTCCATGCTTCCTATGCTAGAGTCGAGCGCAGATGCAGACCAGCCGCGACAGCCGGCAGGTCGGACGCAGCACCCAATCGCAGGCCAGTGGCGGAGCCGGGAGACGGGGTGCGCGCCGGCTGGCAGTTGCAATTCCGATGCTCATCTTTGGTTCGATGGCGCTTGTCGCGCTCGTCGGGCTTGTTTCCACCGTGGGCGTCTTCGCCTTCTATAGCCAGGGGCTGCCCGACACGCGCCAGCTGGACAACCTCGAGTTCATCTCCGAGTCGGTCGTCTATGACCGCACCGGCACGGTCGAGCTGGCTCGCTTCAACGCCGGCGAACGCCGCGAGCCGGTCACCTTTGACCAGATCCCGCCGATCCTGGTCGATGCAGTCACGTCGACCGAGGATCGCTC
>DASQLS010000276.1:0-10893 GCA_035629915.1 Candidatus Limnocylindrales bacterium
CCCAAACGCCAATGGCCAGCAGCGATCCCTGGGTTTCGGTGAACCGGATGGCCGACTCCTCGCGTTGCCGGCTTCCGAAGCCGAACGCCAGCCCGCCGACGAAGGCGGCGATGAAGCCGTTGCCACCGATGCTGACCGCGATGAGGTAGCACGACGCGGCAAGTGCCAAAACGAACAGCTGACGCGACAACGCCGTTGTCCAGCGCCTGCTGTCGGCAACGCGCAGCAGGAAGCCGCCGGCGATGCCGACTCCCACGCCGACAAGGACGCCGAGCATCACGTCGATGGCCGCGTCGGCCAGCCAGCTGTTGGCCCCAGTCGATTCCGCGGTCACCAGGGCAAGCGCGAGGAAGACGAACGGCGTGGCGATGCCATCGTTGAGGCCGCTTTCGACGTTGAGCACGCGACGGATGCGCGGCGGCACGGCCTTGTTTGTGACCACGGGCTGGCCAAGGGCCGCATCAGTTGGCGCGAGAACGGCGCCGATCAGCAGCGCGATGCCGAACGGAACGCCGGGGAACATCACAGTCGCGAGCAGGGTCCCGATCAGGATCGTCAGCGGGAGCCCGACGGCGAGCAGCCGGGCGATGGGCGCGGCGTCCCTGCGAAGGGCCCTGGCGCGCAGGCCAGATGCGTCGGCGAAGAGCAGCAGGGTCAGGGTCGCCTCGGCGAGCAGCTTGACCGGCTCCGCCTCGGGCGACAGCGAGATCGGCCCGAAGAGGTCGTCCGAGAGCAGGAAGCCCATCGCCACGAAGAAGAGCGCCGACCCGACCGAGAGCCGATTGAGCCTGGCGGCCACGAGGGCGTAGGCCGCGATCAGCAGGGAGACGATTGCAAACTCAGCGCTCATGGTCCTCCGCAGCACCCCTTCGCTGGATGGGCGCCTATCCCCAAGGGTGATGGTTGCAGAGCGGGCAGCGCCGCGAGAGCCTATTGGGCGTCTTTCTGGATTGAGCCTGCAAGACCGCCCGGCCGGCGCGGAATAGGCGCCCGCACGTCTGGTCGACATGATGACCGGACCAGCCAACAGGGAGGTCGTGATGACTGAGCGAGCTAGCGGCTACGACGGCAACGAATTGCGCGAGATCTCTGACGAGGAAACCGGCGACGGCACCAACTCGTCCGGTCAGTCCGGCAACGCCGGCCCTCCGTCGAATGACATCGGAGCGGTCAACCGTGGCGGCGCCGGCGATTCGTCGAGCGGCAACGCTGACGGCGAGGAAGGCGGCGGCCCGGGCACCAGGTAGACATCATTCGGAATCATCCGTGCGCGTGACGCCTATCAGCGGCAAGCCCAGGTCGTTAGCCCGCTTGAGGAGGCCGTGTAGCGCTGGCTGATTCGCAACCCGACCGCTGAGCACGGTTGTCCCGTCGCTCTCATGTCGGAGAGCCAATCCGTCGAACCAGGTCACCCACCCAGAGGGGCGTCCTTGCGGAGGTCGCTATGGTGACTTCGTCCGGACCCTGGTGTCAGGCTGCGGGCAGTTGCGGGGGCAGGAGGGCGCTGAATGGCCGAGGCCGTGTACAAGCGTGTGCATGTGGTCATCAACCCTGCCTCTGGCAAGGACGAGCCCATCCTCAACGTTCTCAATGACGTGTTCCGAGAACACGGCGTGTCCTGGGATGCAAGCATCACGCACCGCTATGGCGATGCCAAAGAACAAGCGCGGGCGGCTATCGCCGACGGGGTCGACCTGGTGGTCGCGTACGGCGGGGACGGCACGCAGCACGAGGTGGCGAACGCGGTGGTTGCCGCGTCCATCGCCACAGGACGGCGAACGCCGATGGGGATCCTGCCGGGCGGCACGGGCAACGGCTTCGCCCGCGAGGTGGGTGTCTCCAAGAGTGTCCGGGACGCGACTGTGATGTTGTGCACCAGCCCCAACACCCGCGGCATCGACGTGGGCCAGCTGCGCAGCGTTGCCAAAGCTGAGGTCGACGACCGCTACTTCATCCAGCGGCTATACATCGGCATCGAGCCCGAGGAACAGACGAGCCGCGAGCTCAAGGACAAATACGGTGTGTTCGCCTACGCAGTCTCAGCACATGCGCAGGTATCGGGGCCACGCCAGTTCCAGTACCAGGTCGAGATCGATGGCGATGCCCTCGAGTTCGTGGCGTCAAAGGTCTACATGGTTAACTCGGGGATGACCGGTTCGGGCCTGAAGGTCGCCCACACCTATGCCATCGACGACGGTTTGCTGGACTGCTTCGCGCTCGACACGGCCAACGTCGACACGCTCATCGCGGCGGCCGCTCGGGCGATGGATCTGCACACCGCGGCGGCCGAGCGCTACTACCGACAGGCACGTGCGATCAGCGTGACGGTCGAGCCCGATCAGCCTGTCTGGGCCGACGGCGAATACATCGGTCGGACGCCGATCTCGGTCGATGTCCTCCAGGGTGCCTTGACCGTTGTCGTCCCCTGACGATCGGCCTCGCGTCAGGGTCCTCCACAGGGGCTTCGACAAGCTCTATCCGGCGATCCGCTTCAGCTACGAGCGCGTCCTCGGACACATCTGGTTCTCACAGGTAACGCCGACCCTTTGGCTGGGTGGCGCACCCACGTACAAGCGCGATTTCGCCGAGCTTCTGAGGCTCGGCATTACCGCCGTGGTGGACATCCGCGCGGAGCGCGTGACTGATACCGCGTTCATGGACAGCCACGACATCGCCCACCGGCAGTACCGCGTCCCGGACGTGACGGTCCCTAGTGAAGACATCCTGACTGACGCAGTGGACTGGATAGCCGCGAGGATCGCCGAGGGCCGCGTGGTGCTCATCCATTGCGCCAAGGGTCGGGGCCGGTCGGCGACGGTGCTCGCCGCCTATTTAATGGACGTGGAGACGATGTCGTTCGCGGAGGTGAACGAGCTTCTGACGACGAAGCGACCGCTGGTCAAGCTGCAGACCCGGCACCGCAGAGTTCTCGAATCGTGGATCGCTGGACGCCGACAAGGGACGGCCGGCAGCGATGCCAGTCCTTAGCGGGAGGTGGAGGGCCGACTGGGATTCGAACCCAGGACACGAGGATTAAAAGTCCCCTGCTCTGCCGCTGAGCTACCGGCCCTGACTGGATTTTGACAGTTGTGGGTCAACGGCCAGCCGTTCACGCGTTGCCGCCCACCGCGCGAGCGCCTGCAGGCCTGCCTCTGATGGCGACCCGGGCGGCACGGAGTACGTAACTAGCGACAGGCCGGGGTCGGCGGGCAGCTCCAGGACTTCGTAATCCAGTGTCAGTTCGCCCACGAGCGGGTGCCTGACGCGCTTCGTTCCGGACAGATGTCGCCGAACGTCGTGGCGAGCCCACTCCTGCCTGAATTCCTCGCTCCGAGTCGATAGCAGGCCGATCAAGTCGGAGAGAGCTCGGTCGTAGGGGTTACGCCCCGCCTCGCGATGAAGCGCCGCGGCGACATCGTGCGCCGTCTGCTCCCAGTCGGCGTAGAAGCTCCTCGCCCTGGGGTCGAGGAACAGGAAGCGCGCCGGATTGGGCGGCTTCAGTGGATCGCCAAAGACGTCCATGTACAGCGCCTCGCCGAGCGGGTTCGCGTAGATGATGTCAAGGCGGCCGTTCTGGACTACGGCCGGGACGTCAGCCAACGAATCGACGACACGCGCGATGCTCGGCCGGAGGCGCGGTGTCACGCGTGGCCGACGAGGTGCGCGCTCGAGGTTCGCGGTCCTGGCCAGATCAAGGAGATGGCCGTGCTCCGCCTCGTCGAGCTGGAGTGCTCGGCTGACCGACTCCAACACGTCATCGGAGACGCCGCGCGCGTTGCCGCGCTCGAGACGTGTGTAGTACTCGACGCTGATTCCGGCGAGCAGGGCGACCTCCTCGCGCCGAAGCCCGGTCACTCGACGCTGACGCCCGTACTGAGGCAGTCCCGCGCGTTCCGGAGTTAGCCGCGCCCTGCGACTCGTCAGGAAGTCGCGGATCTCGTCTGCGTTGCTCATCGTCGTTCACGTTAGGCGATCGCCACAAGATTTGGGAGGTACGCGCAGTACCCCTAAAACCCGTGCCTTCCTGCGCCCTGAGCTCGCTGGTTCCATGTGGCCATGACGTACATCAAGCCTGATCTCCCCACAAGACCCGCCACGGCCCGGCGACCCGTGAAGTTCGTCGAGCACCCGACGTTCCGCCGATGGCGCAGCCAGTCGGCCCATCGGGCCAACCGTCCGGACGCTGTCGGCCTCGCGTCGCTCGGCGCCCGCCGGTTGGTCGGCAGTTGCAACCCGACCTCATCCACCCTGTTCGCAAGCTAAGGAGCTACCAATGCGTGGAGTTGTCATGCACACGCCCGGCGATGTCCGGATCGAAGAGCGTGCCGAACCGACGATCATTGACCCAACCGACGCGGTCATCCGCCTGAGTGCGACGTGCATCTGCGGTTCCGACCTGTGGCCATACCGCGGCGTCGAGGCCGTCGAGAATCAGCCCATGGGCCACGAATACGTGGGCGTCGTCGAACACATCGGCGATGCGGTCCGGACGCTGAAGGTCGGCGACTTCGTGGTCGGCTCGTTCGTGATCTCGGATAACACCTGCGAGATCTGCCGGGCCGGCTACCAGTCGCACTGCGTCAACCGGGTGTTCACCTCACAGATCGGCACGCAGTCGGAGAAGGCACGTATCCCGTTCGCCGACGGCACGCTGGTCGCGACACCGGGGCAGCCGAGCCCCGATCTGATCCCCTCCCTGCTCGCCGCCAGTGACGTGCTCGGGACTGGGTGGTTTGCAGCCGTGGCCGCTGAAGCAGGGCCTGGCAAGACAGTCGCGGTCGTCGGTGACGGCGCCGTCGGTCTGATGGGTGTGCTTGCAGCCAAGCAGCTCGGGGCCGAGCGCATCATCTCGATGAGCCGCCACCCGCAGCGGCAGGCGCTCGCGCGCGAGTTCGGCGCCACGGACATCGTCGAGGAGCGCGGCGATAGCGGCGTGGCGCGGATCAAGGAGTTCACCGACGGGTTCGGCGCGCACAGCGTCATCGAGGCTGTCGGCACACAGGACGCCCTCATGCAGGCAATGCGTGCGACGCGGCCCGGCGGCCACGTCGGCTACGTCGGCGTCTTCCACGACTTCGGCATTCCGGCCGATGAGCTGTTCTTCTCCGGTGTGCATTTGCACGGAGGGCCCGCACCCGTGCGCCGCTTCCTGCCCGACCTGATCGACCTCATCTGGACACGCAAGATCGACCCCGGCAAGGTCTTCGACCTTGAGCTGCCGCTCGACGAAGCGGCCGAAGGCTACCGGGCCATGGACGAGCGGCGGGCGATCAAGACGCTGCTACGCCTGGCCGCTTAGACAAGTTATCCGGACCACCGACCAACAATCTGAACATGGACGGACAAGGATGGAGGCAGCCGATGACTAGCAAGAAGGTTTGGCTTATTACGGGCGCGGGACGTGGTCTGGGTGTGGAAATCGCGAAGGCCGCATTGGCCGCCGGCAAGGCAGTGGTGGCGACGGGGCGAAACCCGAAAGCGATCACTGAGGCGGTAGGCGAAGACGAAGACATACTGGCAGTAAAGCTCGACGTCACGGACCCCACCGATGCCGAGGCCGCCGTACAGGCCGCGGTTGAACGCTTCGGTCGGATCGACGTCCTCGTTAATAATGCCGGCAACTTCTACGCTGGCTTCTTCGAAGAGCTGACGCCCGAGCAGATGGACCGGCAGCTAGCGACGACCCTGATTGGCCCGATGAACGTCACCCGAGCCGTCCTGCCCGTCATGCGCAAGCAGCGGTCGGGCCAGGTGATCACCATTTCCTCCAGCGCGGGCCTCGCGGGCTTCGAGTTCGGGACCGCATATGCGGCGTCCAAGTTCGGCCTGGAAGGTTGGATGGAGTCGCTTCGCCCGGAGGTCGAGCCGTTCGGCATCTACACGACGATCGTCAACCCCGGGTTCTTCAGGACCCAGCTCCTGTCGCCTGAGTCGACGAACTATGCGTCAGCGTCGGTCGAGGACTACGGCGAGAAGCGGACCGCGCTGATCGCCGGGTGGTCTTCGCAGGACGGCAAGCAGACGGGCGACCCGGCCAAGCTTGCTCAGGCACTGGTTATGGTCGCAAACGAGCAGCCCCCACGACGCAGATTTATCGCCGGCGCCGACTCGATCGTTTCGACCGAGCAGAAGGTCGCCGAGCTACAAGCCGACATCGATCTAAACCGGTCGCGGTTCTTCTCACTCGATATCGACGGCGAGGCCCCGCCGCCTACGGAGAGCAGGCACTGATGGGCACGGACTGGGCAGCCGATGAACTCGACCGAATTGGGCGGGCTGTGGAGCTTCGACTCGCGTCCCGACGCGAAGATGGCTCTCTTCGACCGTTCACCACGATGTGGGTGGTGCGAGTGGGTGACGACCTGTATGTGCGGTCCGCCGCCGGCCCGGATAACCCGTGGTTCCGACGCGCGTCACATGCGGCCGGCGGCCGGATCCGCGCTGGCGGCGTGGAGCGGGACGTGACCTTCGGGACACCCAGCGGGGAGGCGGCGACGGACATCACGGCCGCATACCACGCCAAATACGGCAGGTATGGCCCGGCGATTGTCGGGACGGTTGTCTCGCCAGAGGCATTGCGGGCCACCCTCCGCCTCATACCCATCTAAGCCCGCAGGCGGACCGCGGACCGCGGCACGTCACAGACGATAACTATGGCCGTTTCGCTCGGACTCCCACGCTGGGTGCCACTACGCACAGGCCGAAAGGATTAAAAGTCCCTGCTCTGCCGCTGAGTTACCGGGCCTTCGGTCAGGTTATCTTCGACCTGCCGTTTCGATGTCTCGCGTTTGCGGTTGCATCCGAGGCCAGTGATACTTCCGCCGACGCGGTACTGATGTGGCGCACCAAAGGGGATGGCACTTGATCTCGATTAGTCGCGCGACCATCGCTGCGACAGGATGCGCACTGATCCTACTGGCGACTTTTCTCGCCGCTGTTGCTGCTGCGTCTGGACCTGTGGCGTCGTGGCCATTCAACGAAGGTGCCGGTCTGACTGCATTCGACGCCGTCGGCAATCTCGACGGCACGATCAGTGGTGCGTCCTGGATCGATGACGGCTACAACGCAGACGCGTTGCACTTCGACGGCAACGATCGCGTAACGATTGCGGATAACGCCGTCCTTCGAAGCCCTCAGCTGACCGTTCGGCTTTGGGTTCGTGGTGATCCGGGATCTCCGCCGGCTGACGGCCAGGTGATCTTCGAGAAGGGCGATCGGAGCTGTGGCGGTGGCTCGTACGCCGTGGTCGTCGACGGCGACCACGTCGAGGCGCGCTATCGCGAGGCAACTGCAAGTGGCCAGATCAGGACGGTAACGGTCGGCGTCGCAAACCTTCCCAGCCTCTGGAACGGCGACTGGCATCAGCTCGCCTTTATCACCAACGACGAGGAGTGGGGCTATGTCGGGCTGTACCAGCACGCATGGATGTTCGGCACCTCGCCTGCACTGCACGCGATCGACCATTCAGGTCTGACGACTTCCAGCCTCGTTATCGGTGGACCGGCCAATGCCAGCTGTGAAGGGGCCGGCGCCAAGGGATTCACCGGCGATATCGACCAGGTGAGGGTCTACCAGCGGCTCGTCCCGCGCTCCGAACTGCTAGCCACAGAACCCGTGGTTGCAACCTCGGTCGAGATCGAGTCGATCACGGCGCTCAAGGTCGATCAATTTCCTGGCGACGGTGAAAACGTCGTTGGCGTCCGGATCTCGCCCGTGCCCCTGTTGTCGGGCCGGTTGAGGGCTTATCTGACCCTGGAGGATGGCGTCGAACGCGGAGCCGGTGGGCTCAACATCGATGCGCCTTGGGAAGCGCCAGCCGATGGCCGAATCGACCTCACGCTGCGGCCTGAGGACGGCGGCGCGGGCGTCCTCCGAGTGCGCTGGGAACCGGATCTCCCACAACTAGCATCCGAGGCCCGGACGAACGTCAGTGTCGTCAAGCTCGAGTCCCAGGCCACGATGCACATTCACGAGACATTCATCGAAGGCGATGAGATGACTCTTGGTGTCAAGGTCAGCGGCGGACGCGTCAACCCGAATGGCATCGTCGAGCTTCACGAGGTAACCGACGAGGGCAGCATTCTGCTCGACAGCCAGGCGGTCGAGGAGACCGTTGGCTCCTTCGATAGTGCGGCGACCTTTACCCTGCCACCGCGATCCGACGGCACGTACTCACTCGAGGTTCGCTATCTGGGCGGCACAGCGCATCTGCCATCGGATCCATGGCAGACGGAATTGGTGGTCCACCAGAAGCTGATACCGGGCGCGGTACTCATCAACGGAGGATCTGAGGTAACCGACAACGAGTACGTCACGGTCGCCCTGCCGGCGGTGGGCGCAGAGGCAGTTCAGATATCAATGAACCCGGACAACATTCTGCAGCTCTATCCGCCGATCGAGTGGGTCCCCAGCACCACCATCAGGATGACCAACCTATGGGATGGCGAGGACCAAGACGGCCTGAAAACGGTCTGGGTCAAGTGGGCCAACGCCAAGGGTCAATGGACCGACTGGGACACGGCGAGCTCGGATTCGATCATCCTCGATCGCGGCCTCGAGTCGGGAACGGTCACGATCAACGACGGTGCCGCGTCGACTGCCTCGCACAATGTGGTCGCGGATGTCCCTGTCGACAACCCGAGCGCCGTTGAGGCGGTCCAGCTATCAAATGACGGCGAGACGTGGACAACCAAGCCCTACGACGAGTCGATCAACTGGCTGCTCGCTGGTGGCGAAGGCCTGCGCACCGTCCATGTTCGGTGGGTTGACGCCCTTGGAAGGCAATCGGTTGGCGCCACCGACTCGATCGTCGTCACCTCCACGCCGACCGCGATCTCGAATATCACCGCAACAATCGTTCCAGGTGGGCGGCCCACAAGCACGGTGCCCATTCGCGTCAGCTGGCTCGGCGACGACAGCGGTGCCATGGAGTACGAAGTCGCGGTCAGCCGCAACGGCGGTGCCTGGTCCACGGTCGCGTCGCGAGTGGCGGAAACAACGGCCGTGGTCAATCTCGCATCCGGCAGCAAATACAAGTTCAGAGTCCGCGGCCGCACGCTGCTCGGCACGTATGGAAGCTGGGTCCAGACGACCAATCTGCGGGTTGCAGATTTCCAGGAGAGCAGCGCAAAAATCACCTACCGCGGAACCTGGAAGCGGGTGACGGGCTCGTCCTACTGGCGTGGCGCCAGCAAGCACGCGTCGAACTCGACCGCTACCGCCACGTTCACGTTCAAGGGGACATCGGTAGCGTGGATCGCTCCGGTAGGGCGCAACCAGGGTGCGGCGCGCGTCTTCGTTGACGGCAGTCTGGCTCAGACAGTCGACCTTTTTGCCGAAGCGAAGGGCAGTCCGCGAGTGGTGTTCGAGCGTACGTGGGCATCAGCGCTAACGCACACCATCCGAATCGAAGTGATCGGGACGTCGGGGCGCCCGCGGGTCGACCTGGACGCCTTTTTGATCCTCGGCCCGCCGTAGCAACTCAGGCGAGGGCCGGAGTGCCGGTCGGGGTTCGCGCGCGCTGAGAAGACCCGAGCTCGTTTCAGGATCCGGGATCGACGTCCGGCCAGGGAACCTGGTACAGATCGCCGTCAGCTACGCGACGCACGAAGTAGAGGGTCGCGCCGTCCGGGGCGAGGCTCGGGTGGTACTCGTCGGCAGACGAGTTCAATGACAAGGGGCGCGCCGTGGACCACGCTCCACCCTCTTGCGTGCTCGCGAAAAGGTCGCCGAGTCCGCGTCCGCCCTCGCGATTGATCGAGGTGAAGACGAGCGTCGTGCCCGCAGCATCGATGGCAGGGTTGAATTCCCAGATCGCCGTGTTCAGCTCGACCACCGGCTCCGGCGCCGCGAACCCGTCCCCGGCCGGCGCCGCGGTGTAGAGGTCCCAGCCACCGACTCCCCCGGGCCGATCGCTGGCGAACCAGATCACGCCGTCGCCGTCGACTGACGCGCCCAACTCGTCTCGGTCCGAACCGAGCGCCTCCAGGTGCACCGGCTCGCCCCATCCATCGCCGGCCCTGTCGACGCGGAAGACTTCGGCGTCGGTGCGGTCCTCGCCAGCGGTCGGCCGGATCGAAGAGAAGTAGATGCTCTCGCCATCGGGGGAAACCCACGGGTCGATGTCGGGGTAGGTTCCGGAGAACGGGGCGGCGCTCGGCTCGCTCCACGCACCGTCGGCGAAGCGGGTCTCCATGATGGTCGCCTCGCGAGTCTCCGGAAAGAATCCCGAGCCGCGTGCGAACCACGCGGTCTGGCCGTCGGGCGCGAACGAGATGCGGTATTCCTCATTTGGGCCCGACACGACACCCTCCGCGAAGACGGTTGCAGAGACTGGCGCGACCGTGGCCGATTCGGAGGGACTGGGCGAAGCGTCAATGGAAGGCTCGACAGTGGCTGCCGGCGTTGCCGAGGCAGACGGCGTTGCCGTAGCGGAGGGCGCTGTCGTCGCGGAGGGCTCGGTCGTCGCAGATGGCGCCGCCGGCGGCGTTGTGCTCGCCTGAGGGTTTGTGCCGCACCCCGCGAGTACCACTGCTAACGCCAGAGCCAGGCCGGATGTGAGCAGTCGAAATCGGTGCAGCATGATCTTGCCCCCCGTGGCCACCAAGGACGTCCGAGTCTAACCCGAGGTCAGCTGGTCGGCACCGTGCGCATCAAGGCCAGGATCTCGCCGAGGTCGGCGGTCACCAGGCCAATCGCCGAGTCGCCAGCACCGTAGTAGATGTTCAGCTGCCGGGTCGTCGGATCGAGCACCCAGCCTGTGGGGAAGACGACCTTGTTAACGTCACCGCTGCGCTCGTACGGTGCAGTCGGAGAGAGCACCCACTCGTCGGTTCGGCGCAAGACTCTGCGCGGCTGTTCGAGGTCCAGGAGCGCCAGCCCGACCCGATAGAT
>DASQLS010000277.1:0-9580 GCA_035629915.1 Candidatus Limnocylindrales bacterium
GCTCCGGACACGTACCTCGACAAGCTGTGCGTTGGACCGATCGCCAGCGGCCATGTCGACATCCGTGCCTCAGCGGCGGACAACCTGCACAGCATCGCCGACGCGCTCGGGCGCAAGGTTGCTGATTTGACGGTTGTCACACTCGATCGCGAGCGTCACGCGCAGCTGATCGAGGACATCCGTGCCACCGGGGCGCGCATCAAGCTCATCTCAGACGGCGACCTGTCGGCCGCGATCAGCTGCGCGGTCATGGGCACCGGAGTCCACGCCGTGATGGGCATCGGCGGAGCGCCCGAAGGAGTGATCACCGCCGCTGCGCTGCGCTGCCTCGGTGGTGAGATCCAGGCACGTTTCCGCTGGCGCAGCGACGAGGAGCGTGCCCGCGCAGAGCGGATGGGCATCGACCCGTCTGAGGATCGTGTCTACACCACGAATGATCTCGCCCCCGGCGAGAGCCTCGTCTTCTCGGCGACCGGCGTGACGGAGGGTGACCTGCTGCAGGGCGTCCGATTCTTCGGCGGTGGCGCACGGACGCACTCGCTGGTGATGGGCTACCAGAGCAAGCAGGTCCGATTCGTCGACACGGTCCACATGTTCGACCGCGACCGCCCGCCGTCCGTCCGCCTCTAACTTCCAGCGGCTGGCCTATGCGCCACTCAACACGCCGACGCGCCTGACCGCACCCGGGCCTTCCTCGTTCTCGCGCCGGCGTCGCGCCGTCGCAACGGTCTCTCCCCAGCCCGGCGGAACGAGTCCGGGGGCGAGATCAGCTAGTGGCGCGAGCACGAACAGTCGCTGCTGAGCCTCAGGGTGCGGCACCTTCAACCAGCGATCGTCGGACCGACGCACGTCGATCCGGTAGCGTCCGAAGACGAGCAGATCCAGGTCGACCTCGCGTGGGCCCCAGCGCTGGCGAGGCACGCGGCCGATCGCCTGCTCGAGCGACTTGAGGCCGGCGAGTAGCGCGAGTGCGCCTGTTTCCGGGTCAGGCCCGGCCGGCACGTCGAGCGCGACAACCGCGTTCAGGAAGTCGGGCTGGTCGATCAGGCCGACGGGTTTCGTCTCGTACAGCGAAGACACGCCGCGCAGCCGGACGCCGGGCATCGCCGCCAGCGCGCGCACGGCGTTGACCAACGCGGCACGCGGCTCGCCGACGTTGGCACCCAGCCCGACGTACGCACGAACTCGTTTCGGCACCTGCCCTCCCGTGGCTAGACTCGGCCGACCATGGCCAAACCGTCCGTGCTCATCTTCCATCGTCCGGCCGCGGCCGGCGAGCCGTCGCTGGTGCACGAGCTGGCCGCCGTACGGCTCGAGCTCGCCGAGCGGCAGTCACGGCTGCTGGAGCGCGCCGGCGCGGCGAGTGCCACCTTCATCGACGAGTGGCGCGACGGGCTCACCTTCGGTGAGGTGCTCGCCGAGGTCGCACCGGCGCGCGGCGGCGTGATCGTCTTCGGCAGTGGCGCCGTTCCGCGGCTCAATCGGAGCGACGCGCGGCGGCTGGTCGAGGTCGCCGCGACCGGCAAGCGACGTGCGTTGACCAACAACCGCTTCTCGTCCGACATCGTCGCGATCGGCCGATCGGTGCTCGCCGAGCTTCCGCCCCTGCCGAGCGACAACGCCCTGCCGCGCTGGCTCGAGGAGCGTGCCGAGTTCGTCGTCGACGAGCTGCCCGGCAAGCAGCGCCTGGCGCTCGACCTGGACACGCCGCTCGACGTGGCTCTTGCCGCGCTCGGCCCGGGTGCCGCGGGCTGGCTGGTCGACGCCGCCAGGGATCGCGCCTGGACCGTGCCGCGCTTCGACAAACTGCGCCTGCTGGCCGCCGACCCGCACGCGGAGCTGCTCGTGTTCGGCCGCAGCGGATCGACGACGCTTCGCTGGCTGGAGCGGAACGTACGCTGCCGCGTCCGCTTCTTGGCCGAGGAGCGAGGCATGCGCGCGTCGTCGCCGCTTGCGATCGACGCGCCACGCCAGACGGAAGCGACGGGGCGGGCGGGGCCGCGCGCGACGCTCGGGATGCTGCTCGACGACCGCGGCCCGTCGGCGCTGGCGGCCATAGTCGACGAGCTCGCCGATGGCGCGATCATCGACTCGCGCGTACTGCTTGCCCACCGGCTGGGCGCGGACGAGTCAGGCTGGCCGTCGCCCGCAGATCGCTTCGCGAGCGACCTCCTTCTGACCGACCGCGTCGAGGACTCGTGGCTCGGCGAACTTACCCGGGCCGCGGCAGAGGCACGGCCGCCGATCCTGCTCGGCGGCCATTCGCTCGTCGGCCCGGGTGTGCCACTCCTGCTAGGTCGGGCGAGCCGGGCCTGATGACTGAAACCCGTTCAGCTCTTCTCCTTCTTGCTGGCCATCTTCTCCAGCTCGCTCTCGCTCATGCCGGTCTGCGTCTTCTTGCCTTCACGCTTGCGCTGCAGCTCGGCACCCATGAATTTGCGCTGCTTTTCGGTCTTGGCGGGCATCGAAACCTCCGCGTGTGAGCCTGGACTCCAACACGCTGAGCCCACCTCCATCGCGGCTCCGTTTCAACACGGACAGAGAGGATGGAGGATGCGCTGCATCGACGTACAATGAGCACGAGCTGCGGTCCAGCCCTGACTCAACCAAACTCAGCCCAACCGCGGACCGTGGCGCCTGATGAGGCATAAGTGACGACCGGACTGTGGTACGTGGTCGGGTTCGCCTTCGCGGGCGTGACCTTCGTGCTCATCACGATCATCGCCGCGTGGCTGCTCAGCCATCGCACAAAGGGAGACCGCCACAAGGGTCTGCCCTATGAGTCGGGCATCGACACGTACGGCTACACCTGGGGCCGCGTCGGGCTGTCGTTCTACATCTACGCTCTGCTCTTCGTGGCATTCGATATCGAGGTCATCTTCATCTACCTGTGGGCGCTCGTTTTCCGCGACGTCCTGCTGGGAGGCTTCCTGGCGATGCTCCTGTTCGTCGGAATCCTGCTGCTTGGACTCGGCTATGCGTGGCGCAAGGGGGTTCTGACGTGGAAGTGAACGATCGCGACCAGAACGCCGGCAAGCCGCCCGTCCAGATGGCGTCCGACCAGCCGAGCAATCCGCAGACTGCACTGACCGTGGCCGAGGACAGCGACCTGACCGCCGAGCCGATCGTCATCGAGAACACGCTGTGGACGTCGCCCAACCCGCAGGCGTACATGGGCGGCGCCCCGTCGCAGATCAACCACCTGCGCCTCGAGGAGCTGGCCGACAAGGGCGACACCGGCCGCTGGCGAGCTCTCGACATCATCCCCACCAAGGCCGACTACGTGCTCGACCTGATCCGCCTCAACAGCCTCTGGCCGCTGACTTCGGGGCTCGCCTGCTGCGCGATCGAGATGATGTCGGCTGCCACACCGATCAACGACATGGACCGTTTCAACATGTTTCCGTTCCGGGCCAGCCCGCGCCAGGCCGACGTGCTCATCGTCGCCGGCACGCTGACGACCAAGATGGCCGGCCCGTTGGTGCGGCTGTGGGAACAGATGCCCGAGCCCAAGTGGTGCGTCGCGATGGGTGACTGCACCTGTTCGGGAGGCCGCTACAAGCGCTCGTACGCGACGGTCGAGGGCATCGATCGGGTGATGCCGGTCGACGTGTACGTGCCCGGTTGTCCGCCCCGACCCGAGGGGCTGATCTACGGGATGATGAAGCTCCAGCAGCTGATCCGCGAACGTCGCGGTCACTGGGCGGAGCGAGCGGTCGGGCCGACCGTGCCCACGGGCGTCTGAGCGACGCTCGCGAACTGACTCCACCACCTTCGTTCAACTCGGCGAGAACAGGAGCGACGAGACGGACACGCAACTGAAACGACGCCTGCAGGCCGCCTTCGGAGACCGTTTCAGCGCGCCCCTGCGCCAGAAGGGCGACACGACGGAGATGTGGATCGGCGCCGGCGACGTGATCGAGGTCATGCGCCAGCTCAACGGCGAGGAGCAGTTCGAGTTCGAGGTCCTGTCCGACCTGTGCGGCGTCGACACGGGCACCGAGATGTGGGTCGTCTACCACCTCTGGTCGCCGCGCTCGCCGGATTGGCTGCGCGTGGTCGCGGCCGGACTGTCGCGTGATGACCCGCGCGTCCCGTCCGTGACCTTCATCTGGAAGGGCGCCGAGTGGCCCGAGCGGGAGGCGTACGACATGTTCGGCATCGTCTTCGAGGGCAACCGCGACCTGCGCCGCATCTACATGCCGCCCGACTACGTCAGCTTCCCGCTGCGCAAGGACTTCCTGCTCGCGGACGACTCCGCGCGCTCCCCCGGCGAAGGCTTCCGACACGTCGAGCAAACCCACCAGCCCGCGGAATACCTGCGCGAGCCGATGATCCGGCAGGCGCGACTGGTCCCCGGCGACGAACCGATCAAGGGCATGGTGGCGCCCGAAAGCGAGGTTCCGCCCGCATGACCCACGAATCCACCGTCCGATCACTCGATGACCCGAACATCTGGGTCGAGACGCCGGCAACGATCTATGACGCCGTCCCGCCATATCCGCCGCGTACCGAGCGCGAAGCGGAGTTCTACAACCTCCGCGACGGCGAGATGCTCGTCAATCTCGGACCGCAGCACCCGTCGACCCATGGCGTGCTGCGCGTCGTGCTCAAGATCGACGGCGAGCAGGTCGTCGACCTCGACCCGGTCCTCGGCTACCTGCACCGCGGCGTCGAGAAGATCTGCGAGAACGGCGATTGGCACCACGCGATCAGCAACTGCGATCCGCTCGAGTACGTCGCCTCGATGTTCAGCGAGGCGATGCCGGTGCTGGCAGCCGAGAAGCTGCTCGACCTGCAGGTGCCGCGACGAGCCGACTACATCCGCGTGCTGTGCTGGGAGCTCAACCGGATTGCCAGCCACGGCCTGTTCATCGGCTGGCTGGCGCTCGACCTGGGCGGTTTGACGCCGCTGCTGTACGGCTTCATCGAGCGCGACACGATCGTCGAGATGCTGGCCGCATTGACCGGCCAGCGGATGCTCTTCAACTACCTGCGCATCGGTGGCGTCAATCGCGACCTGAACCACGACTTCCTGTCGCGCCTCGGCGACTGGATGAGCCGCGCTGCGATCGAGCTCGAGCAGGAGGCTCGGCTGCTCAACGAAAACGAGATCTTCGTCCGCCGCACGACGGGCATGGGCGTGCTCAATCGCGAGGCCGCGCTGCGCCTGCGATCCACGGGACCGGTGCTGCGTGCATCAGGCGTGCCGTTCGATGTCCGCAGGGCCCACCCGTACAGCGTCTATCCCGAGCTCGAGTTCGACATCCCGACGCGCTCGGAAGGCGACTCGTATGCGCGCTACCTGATCCACATCGACGAGATCCGCGAGAGCATTCGCATCATCGACCAGGTCCTGCACCAGATGCCCGACGGACCGGTGATGACCAAGATCCCGCGCCTGATCCGCATTCCGCCCGGTCGTGCCTACGTCGCCGTTGAGAGCCCGCGCGGCCAGTACTCGTGCTACGCCATGAGCGACGGCTCCGATCAGCCGTTCCGGATGCGCATCAGCGACCCGTCGTTCTGGAACCTGCAGGCGGTCGGCGAGCTGATGCCGGGCAACCTGATCGCCGACACGATGGCCGTCATGGCCAGCCTCGACCCGGTCATGGGCGGGGTGGATAAGTGATCGCGCGAACGCTTTCCTCCGCAGCCCTGCGGGCTGCTGCGCGCGAAGCGCTCGGCTCCCGGCGCGTACGCCGGGGTCCGGCCGTCGCTTGCGTCGCCATAGACGGCCCGGCGGAACAGCTCTAGATGTCAGTCATTACGCGGCCGTGGAACCGGCTAACGCTGGGCGGCAAGATCATCTTGCCGCTGCTGTTCCTTGGCGTGCTGTTGCCGATCCTGCTGCTCGTCCTGTGGCAGATCGGGCTGATCCCGTGGCTGCTCGAGATCCTCGTCGAGCTGATCAACGACAACATCGACCTGATCCGCTTCGTGCTCGCCGCGACGGCCATCCTGCTGTTCACGGTGCCGACGGCCTTCGTGATCATCTTCATGGAGATGAAGATCATCGCCTTCCTGGCGTCCCGAGTCGGTCCCAACCGAATCGGGCCATGGGGGACGTTGAGCTCTGCCATCCATGGCTTCAAGGTGCTCGCCAAAGAGGACTTCACGCCGACCGGGGCCGACTCGGTCGTGTTCACGATCGCGCCGATCGTCACTTACCTGGCCGCGGTGCTCGGTCTGCTGGTCATCCCGTTCGCCCCGGGCCTCGTCGGCCTGGACATGAACCTCGGACTGCTCTACTTCTTCGCCATCTCGGGACTGACCGTGGTCGGCCTGATGGCCGGCGGCTGGTCTAGCTTCAACAAGTACTCGTTGCTCGGCGGTCTGCGCGCCGCCGCCCAGATCGTGTCGTACGAGCTGCCGCTGCTGCTCGCGCCGGTCGGCGTGATCATGCTCGCCGGGACGATGTCGCTCAACCAGATCGTCGAGAACCAGGCCGGCTGGGTGTGGGACTGGTACATCTTCCAGCAGCCGCTCGCGTTCATCGTCTTCTTCATCGCCGCGACGGCCGAGGGCAATCGAACTCCGTTCGACCTGACCGAGGCCGACAGCGAGATCGTCGCCGGCTTCGCGACCGAGTACAGCGGCATGCGCTTCGGCTTCTTCTTCTTTGCCGAATACGTGAGCGTGTTCATCCTCTCCGCACTGACCGTGGTGCTCTTCTTCGGCGGCTGGAACTCACCGATCGACCCACAGCCGATCCTCGACTGGCTGAACATCACCATCAACCCGGCGCTCGACCTTGCCAGCATGGGCATGGGCCTGTTGATAGCCCTCGCCGTTGGCGTGCCTCTGCTCATATTGCTGCTGACGCTGCCGATCTGGATGTTCAACAGCAGCTGGTCGTTCATCAAGTCGCTCGTCGTCGCCTTCATCCTGTTCAACGTCATCGCCATCAGCGCGGTCGCGATCTGGGCGTTCCTCTCGTTCGAGGTCGTGGTCGGTCTGTTCTGGTTCACGGTCAAGGTGTTCACGTTCGTGTTCATCTTCGTTTGGATGCGCGGCACTCTGCCCCGGGTGCGCATCGATCAGCTGATGGGCTTCGCCTGGAAGTGGCTCGTTGAGATCGCGTTGCTCAACATCTTCATCACCGCCGGCGCCATCCTCCTCGTCCAGGAATTGAGCCGAAGATGAGTTTTTCGCAAGCAACGACCGCAGCCCAGCGGGACAAATCATGAGCATCATGGGTCGGGTTCCGGGCTGGGGCATGGCCAAGGGCATGGTCCATACCTTCGTGCGCTTCCTGCAGCCGAAGGTGACCATCCAGTATCCCGAAGAGCGCCAGGAAATCTCGCCGCACCACCGTGGCCGGCTGATCCTGCTCTACGACGAGGCCGGCAACCTCAAGTGCGAGACGTGCTTCCAGTGCGCGATGGCCTGCCCTATCGAGATCATCGACATGGGCGGCGTCGACACCAAGGGTCGTTACCACGTCCATTGGGGCCCGCCCGAGCAGTACGCCGAACGGCGCGAAGAATCTGCGCTCCGGCGATCGGGCCGGCCGGTGCCCGATCCTGCGTTTGCCGCATGGCTGCCAATCGACCTCGGGCCGCTCGATCGGATCCTCGTCAACGAGGACTACGACCCGCGCCGGCTGCTGACCATCCTCGAGCAGACCCAGGCGGCGTATGGCTACCTGCCGGTCGCGGCGATCCAGCACATCAGCCACGCGACCGGAGCGTGGTACAGCGAGATCTATGGCATCGCCACCTCGTATCCCCACCTCGTGTTCGAGCCCGGCCATGCAGCCGAGATCGGCCTGTGCCGTTGTCCCAACTGCACGCTGCTCGGCGGGGGCAAGATCCGTGACGCGCTCGTCGCGGCGCTGTCGACGGACATGGGCGGAGTTTCGCCCGACGGCTCGGTGCGCTTCGTGCCCGCCGACTGTGGCGGTGAGAGCCGCGACGAGCCGCTGCTCACGGTCGATGGCCAGCCACAGCCGGGCATGACCAAGCAGAAGGCAATCGCGCTGGCCGAGTCGCTCCGCGCTCGTGCGGCCCAGGTCGGCAAGGCGTAGGCGCGGCACAGATGAACATCCTGCCGACGCCGAAGGGAATGCCCACGATCCTGCTCGCCCGTGCCGGCAAGTACGACCCGGAAGGCACGTTCGCGGCCGCCGAGGAGGCCGGCGCATGGACCGCGTGGAGAAAAGCGGCCACGACCTTGAGCCCGCAGGCGGTTACGCGGCTGATCGGCGACGCCGGCCTGCGCGGCCGCGGCGGTGCCGGCTACCCGACCGCCGAGAAGTGGCGCGCCGCGGCCATCGAAGCGGCCGACCAGCGTTACGTGGTGGCCAACGGGTACGAGGCCGACCCCGGCGCGCAGGTCGACCGGACGCTGATGGAGACCGACCCGCACGCCATAGTCGAAGGCGTCGCGTTCGCCGCGTACGCGGTCGGCGCCACGCGGGCCTTCGTCGCCGTGCGTGCCAATCTCGTCGTCGCGCTGCGGCGGATGCAGAGCGCCGTTCGGATGGCCGAGGAAGCGGGCTACATCGGCTCCGACGCCCTCGGCGCCGGCTTCGACATCCACATCGAGGTGATCCCGATCACCGGCGGCATGGTCCACGGTGAGGAGACCACGCTGATGCGCGCGATCGAGAACAAGCGCGCCCAGCCCGACCAGCGTCCGCCCTATCCAACGCGGCGCGGGCTGTGGGGCCGGCCGACCGTGGTCAACAACGTCGAGACGCTCGCCCTCGTGCCGTGGATCGTGGCCAACGGCTCGGCCGCGTTCGCGGCAATCGGTGACGACAGCAATCCGGGCACCACTCTCGTCCAGTTCAGCGGCGCAGTGAGCAATCCGGGCATCGCCGAGGTGCCGTTGGGCATGTCGCTGCGCAAGATGCTCGAGACGTGCGGCGGCGTCGGCGATGCCAAGGCGGTCCTCGTCGGCGGCCCGGCCGGCGGTCTGTTGCCTCCCGCTGAGCTCGACACGCTTTACACGCCCGCGGCGCTGACCGAGAAGGGCGCGATCATGGGCTCCGGCACGGTCGTCGTTGCCGGCGCCCAGACGTGCCTGGTCGACATGGCCACGCTGCTCGAGCGCTTCCTGTCAGACGAGTCGTGCGGCAAGACGATCCCGTGCCGCATCGGACTACGCCGCCTGTACGAGATCGGCCGCCGCGCGACGGAGGGAATTGCCCGTCCGGTCGATAGCCAGGTGATGCAGGATTTGTCCGCCGACATCCGCGCCGGCGCCCTGTGCGGCCTCGAGTACTGCGCGCCCAATCCGTTCCTGACCGGAATGCGATACTTCGCCGACGAGTTCGACCAGCACTTCGCGCACGGCACATGCCCCGCCGGAGTGTGCGACATGTTGCCGATCCCCAGCCAGGCCTTGAGCGCATGACCGACACGCTGCCCCAGTTGCGCGACCCCGACGCTCCGGACGCTCCGGTCGAGCGATTGCTCGAGACCCAGGCACCGCAGCGGCGTCTCTCGTCGCCCGAGTTCACCGTCGAGGTAGACGGCAAGCAGTACACCGGTCGCGCCGGCCAGACGATCCTCGACATCTGCCGCGACAACGGCATCGACGTGCCGACGCTGTGCTACGAGCCCAAGCTGCC
>DASQLS010000278.1:0-10099 GCA_035629915.1 Candidatus Limnocylindrales bacterium
CGAGTTCAACGACCGCGTCCTGTTCGAGGCCGTCGACGAGCGCAACCCGCTGCTGGAGCGCGTCCGCTTCCTGGCTATCTTCGCCAGCAATCTCGACGAGTTCTTCCAGGTTCGCGTGGCCGGCCTGAAGCAGCAGGTCGAGGCGGGCAGGTCGAGCCCAACGCCCGACGGCTTGAGTGCCGCGCAGGCACTCGACGCGATCCGGACGCGCCTGCTGCCGATGGTCGTCAGGCATTCGGAAACCTTTGCCGCGGTCCGCAACGAGCTGGCCGAGGAGGAGATCCGGATCGTCGGCTACGACGAGCGGCCCGAGCGCCACCTGGAGCTGCGGGAACGATTCTTCGACGAGATCTTCCCTGTGCTGACGCCGCTCGCGGTCGATCCCGGCCATCCGTTCCCGTACATCAGCGACCTGTCGCTATCGCTCGCGGTGACGGTCCGCGACCCGGACAGCGGGGAGCGGCTCTTCGCGCGGATCAAGGTCCCGCCCATCCTGCCGCGACTGATGGAAGTCGGCGTGAACACCTACGTCCTGCTCGAGCAGGTCATTGCCGCCAACCTCGATGCGCTCTTCCCGGGCATGGAGATTCTCGAGCACCACCTGTTCCGAGTGACACGCAACGCGGACCTGTCGATCGAAGAGGAGGAGGCGCCCGACCTGCTCGAGGCGATCGAGGAGGAGCTGCGCAAGCGCCGCTTCGGCAAGGTCGTCCGGCTCGAGATCGAGCGGACCATGCCCCACCTGACGCGCCAGCTGCTGATGCGCGGACTGGGCATCGAGCCGGCCGACGTGTACGAGATCTCGGGCGTGCTCGACCTGACCGCGCTCAACGCCATCGCCGACCTCGACATTCCCCGCCTTCACGTTCCGCCCTGGCAGCCGGTCATCCCGGCACCATTCCAGACGGCCGATCCGGACGAGGAGCCCGACGTCTTCGCGGTCATCCGCCAGGGCGACGTCCTCCTTCACCACCCATACGAATCCTTCGCGGCCACCGTCCAGCACTTCATCGAGCAGGCGGCCGAGGATCCCGACGTGCTGACCATCAAGCAGACCCTGTACCGCACGAGCGGTGACTCGCCGATCGTCAAGGCGCTCATCCAGGCTGCCGAGCTGGGCAAGCAGGTGGTCGTGCTGGTCGAGCTGAAGGCTCGCTTCGACGAGCAGGCCAACATCGTCTGGGCCCGCGCGCTGGAGCGTGCCGGCGCGCACGTCGCCTACGGCCTGCTTGGCCTGAAGACGCATTCCAAGCTCGCCCTGGTCGTCCGGCGCGAGGGCCGTGGGCTGCGCCGATACGTCCACATCGGCACCGGCAACTACAACCCCAAGACGGCGCGCATCTACGTCGACCTGGGCTTGTTGACGGCCGACCCGGACCTCGGCGCAGACGTGACCGAGCTCTTCAACCTGCTCACCGGGCACTCTCGCCAGACGCGCTACCGGAAGCTGCTCGTGGCGCCGACGACGCTGCGTCCGGGCATCGTCGAGCTGATCGACGGCGAGGCGGACCGCCATGCGGAGCACGGTGACGGGCGAATCGTGGTCAAGTGCAACTCGGTCGTCGACCCTGCGATCATTGCCGCGCTCTACCGGGCCAGCGCGCGCGGAGTCCAGATCGACGTCATCGTCCGTGGCATGTGCTCGGTCCGACCGGGCGTCGAGGGCTTCAGCGAATCGATCCGCGTGCGCTCGATCGTCGGCCGCTATCTCGAACACTCGCGAATCTACGTCTTCGGCAGTGGCGAGCGCGAGCAGTTCTACATCGGCTCGGCCGACATCATGGAGCGCAACCTGGATCGCCGCGTGGAGGCGCTCGCGCCGGTCAACGATCCGGCCAGCCAGGCACGCCTGCGCGCGATCGTGGATGCGATGCTCGCCGATGACCGGCGCGCGTGGCAGCTCGACTCGAACGACCGCTGGCGGCGCGTCGAGGAGATCGTCGATCAGCCGTCAGGAATCGATACGTTCGAGATCATGATGATGTCCGCGCAGGCAGCCTCCGCCGCAACTTCATGACGTCGGCGCGCCGGGCGGCCGCGCGGCCATCGACCGGTGAACGAGAGCTCGAGCTGAAGTTCGCGGTTGCCGATGTCGACGCGGTGCGCGAGCTCGTCTCGACCGCCGAGATCGCCGGCTTCGAGGCAGGTCCATGGCGGTCGTTCGACATCGTCGACCAGTACCTTGACACGCACAGCGGCGCACTTGCTAAAGCCGGGTACGGCGCGCGCCTGCGCCACGTCGACCACCGCACGCTTGTCACGATCAAGGGCGCCCGCCGCGCGAGCGGCAATGACAGCCATTCGACTCGCGGCGCCAGCCGGCGCAGCGCGGTGCACGATCGGCTCGAGCTCGAGGCGCGCGCCAATCGACGCCTCCTACCGGAGCGTTGGCCGTCGAGCGCGGCACGTTCGCTGATCGAGGCAACGGCCGGCGACGAGCGGCTGTTCACACTCTTCTACATCGACCAGCGGCGCGAGGAGCGCGAGCTGATCGCGGACGGCACCGTCGTGGCGAAGCTGTCGCTCGACACGGCCAGCGTGCGCCGCTTCGGCCGGACCTTGGGCAGCTTCGTCATCCTCGAGGTCGAGGCGAGCGCGCCGGACGCGGCCGAAACGCGACGCATCCTCGAGTCAATCGCCAACCACCTCAGCGAGTCGCCCGAGCTGCGCGCCGAGGAACGCTCGAAGGAACAGCTCGCCCAGGCGATGGTCGATCAGGCGAGCGAGCGCGCGCACTCCGTGCGGCCACCGCGCCAGCCGGGCGTCAAAGCGGACGAGCCGCTGGCCGAGGCCGGCCGCAAGGTGCTGCGCATGCACCTGTTGCGGATGCTCGTGGCCGAGCCGGGGGTGCGCGCCGGCGAAGATACCGAGACGGTTCACAAGATGCGTGTCGCAACGCGCCGGATGCGCGCCGCGTGGCGTGTCTTCGACGGCGCTTATCGGCCTCGTTTCCAGAAGCGCTACGTTGCCGAGCTGCGTGGCGTCGCCAGTGCGCTCGGGGCAGTGCGCGACATCGACGTCCAGCTCGAGCGCCTCGACGACTATGTCAAGGGCCTCACCGGCGACCAGAGCGCGGCGTTGCAGCCACTCCGCGAGGAGCTGAATCGCGGCCGTGCCGAGGCACGCGCTGACCTGCTCGACCTTCTCTCGTCGTCTGACTATGACGACTTCATCTCCGACTACCGCGCCTTCGTCGACACACCCGGCACCGGTGCCGCGGACGATGCCGCGGGACGCGTGCGCGATGTCGCCGCGGGACGCATCTGGCGCTCGTTCGAGCAGGTCCGCGCGCACGAAACGATCGTGCCCTTCGCGGACGTGCCGGCACTTCACGCCGTGCGTATCGACGGCAAGCGGTTGCGCTATGCGCTTGAGTTCTTCCGCGAGATCCTGCCGTCGGCGGCGGACTCGCTCATCGCGGATGTGACGGCAATGCAGGACTCACTGGGCATGCTCAACGACTCGCAGATCGCGGCCGACATCACCCGCGCCTGGCTGCTCGAGTCGGCAGGCTCGCTGGCACCCGCGCAGCGTGCCGCGGCCGGCGCATACCTGAAGTCGAGCGAGGCGGATGTCGCCCGACTGCGGCGATCCTTCCGGCCGCTCTGGCGGCGCGTTTCCGGGCAGGCGTTCAGGCGCCGCCTGGCACTCACCGTCGGCACGATCTGACCGGAGCGGCGCTAACCATTCGTTAACGCTGCGCTAATCCGGCGAGCATCGGCCGCGGCGAAAGTGGCCCGATGGAGAGCTCCGCAGACGGCCTCGTCCTCGCCGGCATCGAGATCCATCCAGGCCTGCGCGCCGGTGTTTCGGACCTGCGCGTGGAGCGGGATGCAGCGCGCTTCAGGCGCCTGCTTCGATCGTCCCGGCCGACTCTCGTCGTCGTCTGTGCGCCGCCGGCAACGACGGACGACATCGCATCGGTCGCCGATCAACGCCGGCGGCGACGCGACATGCGCGCGGTCCTGATCGACGGTTCCGACGCGTCAGCCGAGCGCCTCGGCGCGCTACGCGCCGGATTCGACGAGGCGATCGATGAGCGGATGGCCCCGGCAGAACTGGCCGGCCGGCTGGCCCTGCTCGCCGACGAGGCGCGAATGTCGCGCGGCTCGCGCATCGACCGGCGCATCTCCATCTCGCCTGAGATCACACTCGACATCGACTCGCGCGATTTGCACATCGATGGACGAGCCATCCACCTTCGGCCGCGCGAGTTTGCGCTGCTCGAAATCTTCGCGCGGCATCCGGACCGGACCTTCACGCGCGAGCAGCTGCTCGACGCCGTCGGAGCGCGCACCTCGATCCGCGATCTGCGCACGGTCGACGTCCACATCCGCTGGTTGCGCGAAAAGCTGCGCCGCGATGGGCGGATAACCACGCGATTGGTGACTGTGCGCGGCGTCGGCTATCGACTCGAACGTGGCCCAGACGGCCCGGCGAGCGTTAACAGGACGTTAACCAAGCGCCAATCAGACGTTGACGGGGCAAATCAAGACTGAGCCCGCAACTTGCAGAGAAACGCATGCCCGCCGACAGGAAACGACGGGCCAGAGAGGAGACACCCACGTGAGCATCAGCAAGACGATCGCCGTCGCGGCGGTCGCCATGGCGCTACTGGTCGCGGCGTGCGGCGGCGGCGCGACTACGGCACCTACCAATGCACCGACAGCAACCACGGCCGCGACCGCCTCAACCGCGCCGACCGGCGCGCCGGAGACAGACGAGCCGACGGATACGCCCAGCGACGCGCCGAGCGATACGCCAACTGACGCGCCATCCGACACTCCGACCGATGCGCCGAGCGAGACGCCGGCGGGTGGCGAGGTGCCGGTCCTTGCCGGCAACGTCGACATCCACGGCTCATCGACGGTGGCGCCAATCTCGAACGCGGTGGCCGAGGACCTGCTGGCCGTCAGCCCCGACTTCAGCTACTTCGTCGGTGACGAGGGCACAGGTGCGGGCTTCGAGGAGTTCTTCTGCGTCGACGGCGGAGACATCGCCGACGCATCACGCGCCATCCGCGCATCTGATCCTGAAACCGAAGAGGACGAAGAGTCCGACATCTGTGCCGCTAATGGTGTCGAGTTCGTCGAGCTCAAGGTTGCCTACGACGGTCTCGCCGTGATCACCCATCCCGACAACCCCATCGAATGCCTGACTTTCGCCGACCTGTACGCCCTCATGGGCCCCGAGGCTGACGCTGTCGCCAACTGGAACGATGCCGAGGCGCTCGCCCAGGAGCTGGGGTCGACGACCGATCTTCCTGACGCGGCACTTTCGATCACGGCCCCCGGCGACGAGTCGGGAACCTACGACAGCTTCATCGAGCTGGTCATGGGCGACTTCATCGAAGAGCGCGCCACCGAGGAGCGGCTACGCAATCCGGGTGACATCTATGTGGCTTCGGCCAACGACAACGCGATCATCCAGGGTGTGTCGGGCTTCCCGACCTCGCTCGGCTTCGTCGGCCTCGCGTATGCCGAAGAGAACGCCGAGTCCGTGAAGATCATCCCGATCGACGGCGGCGAGGGCTGTGTCGCCCCGGATTCGACAACCGTCTCTGACGGCTCGTATCCGATCTCGCGCCCGCTGTTCATCTACCCGAACTTGGGTCGTGCGGCAACGAATGCGGCGGTCGTTGGTTACGTCGACTACTACCTGTCCGATGCGGGCATCGCCAACGCGGCCGAGGTCGGCTACGTGGCACTGCCGGCCGAGGAGCTCGAAGCCACCCGCGCAGCGTGGGAAGGGGCAAAGCCCTAAGGCACGCCTAGACATAACCCCTCCTCCCAGCACGCAGGCCGGCCACGCCGGCCTGCGTGTACTACTCAGTTCCCTGTCGTGATTCAGGGGCCCGAGTCATATCATCCGCAACCCAACAGTCACCAGGGGAAAATTGACCGCTTCCCAGCACGCACCACTGACCATTGGCGATCTGCGCGGCAGCCGCCGCCGACGCCAGCGCGAGCTGATCATTCGCTCCGCATTCTTCCTCGCGGCCGCCACAGCAGTGCTCATCTCGCTATTGATCGTGCTCACGCTGATCGGCGAGGCGATCAGCTTCATCACCCGAGTTGATCCCGCTGCGCTCATCAGCGGCTCATGGCGGCCGCGTGCCGACAGCTACGACCTCGCCTCGCTGATAGCCGGGACGCTGATCATCGCCGGCATCGCGATGCTCGTTGCCGCGCCACTCGGCCTCGGCGCAGCGATCTTCCTGGCCGAGTACGCGACTCCGCGCGTGCGGCGGACTATCAAGCCGATCCTCGAGATCCTCGCCGCGATCCCAAGCGTGGTGCTTGGCTTCTTCACCCTGACAGTGCTGTCACCGCAGGTGATCGACCGCTTCTGTCCCGGATCCACGCCTGTGTTCAACATGGCCGCAGCCGGTGTGGCGGTCGGAATCCTGATCACACCGCTCGTGGCTTCCATCGCGGAGGACGCGATGTACGCGGTGCCCAACTCGCTGCGCGAGGCATCGTACGGTCTCGGCGCGCGCAAACGAATGACCAGCCTGCGCGTTGTCTTTCCGGCCGCCGTGTCTGGCATCGTCGCTGCGCTGATCGTCGGCCTCTCGCGCGCGATCGGCGAAACGATGATCGTCGCTCTCGTCGCCGGCGGCGTCGGCGGCGCGGTCTTCAACCTGAACCCGTGTCTGCCGGGCCAGACCATGACCGCGGCGATGACCGCCCAGGCGATCGGCTCCGATCAGGCCGCCGGCGGACTGGCCTACTCGAGCCTGTTCTTCGTCGGCTTTGTTCTGTTCGTCATGACGCTGGCGCTGAACCTGATCAGTGAGCGCTTCGTGCGCCGCATCCGGAGCGCGTACTGATGGCCGACGCCGCGCGACTGCGCACACCGGCCACAACGGCCGCGGTTCAGCGCGCGCTTGAAGGCCACACGCGCCCGTGGAGCGAGTACATCTTCCAGGGGCTCCTCTTCATGGCGTTGCTGATTTCGCTCGGTTTCCTGCTCTGGTTGCTCGGCGACATCTTCATCCGCTCATTGCCGGTTTGGACCGACCGAGGCGTGGGCGGCTTCGTTGGCAGCAACCTGTCGTCCGATCCGCTCAAGGCAGGCATCGCCCAGGGTCTCTTCGGCTCGATAGTCCTGATGGGCATAGTCGTCGTCCTCGTGCTGCCTATAGGCATCGCGGCCGCGATCTACCTCGAGGAGTACGCGACCGACAACGCCGTCACGCGCCTACTCAACACCACGGTCCGCAACCTGGCCGGCGTCCCGGCAGTGGTGTACGGCTTGCTGGGCCTGGCCGTTTTCGTGGCGATCATGAAGCCTGTCGACGGCCTCAACAATGGCCGCAACCTGCTCGCCGGTGGCCTGACGCTCGCGATCGTCGTGCTGCCGATCGTGATCATCACCGCTGCTGAGGCGCTGCGGTCCGTGCCAAAGCCAATTCGCGAGGCCGGCTTCGGCGTCGGCGCGACCAAGTGGGAAGTCGTGCGCAGCCACGTTCTGCCTTATGCCGCACCGGGCATCTTCACCGGTGTGATCCTGACCATCGCTCGCGCCTTCGGCGAGACAGCGCCGCTGCTGCTGGTCGGCGCGGCCGCTGCCGGGTTTGGCCAGGCCGCGAATGCCACGGTCTTCGAACGGGTCTTCGGTCCCTATACCGCCCTACCGACAACCATTTTCAGCTGGGCGCGCCAGCCACAGGAGGAGTTCAAAGCTCTCACGGCGGCCGCGATCGTCGTGCTGCTGGCGGTCGTGTTGATCATCAATGCAATAGCCATCATCCTGCGCAACAGATATGAACGAAGGTGGTGATCCCGTGAGCGTGAACACTCCGGTCCGTCCAGACCCGAGCGCCCCGCCTCCACTGACCGTCAGGTTGGGCGAGGGCGACGCAGCACAGGCGGCCGAGATCGACGATCCCGTCTTCGAGTTGCACAACTTCGACGCGTTCTACGGCACGTTCCAGGCGATCCGCGGAATCACCATGGATGTCGCTCCGAACAAGATCACCGCGCTCATCGGTCCGTCGGGAAGTGGCAAGAGCACGATCCTGCGCTGGCTCAACCGGATGAACGACCTCATCCCGGGCGCCACAATGGGCGGTGAGGTCCTCTACCACGGCGTCAACCTGTTCGATAAACGAGTCGATCCGGTCGAAGTCAGACGGCGCATCGGAATGGTCTTCCAGAAGCCGAATCCGTTCCCCAAGTCGATCTACGAGAACGTCGCCTTCGGACCGCGAGTGGCCGGCTTCAAGGGCAAGATGGACGACCTCGTCGAGGAGTCACTCCGTCGAGCGGCGATCTGGGACGAGGTCAAGGACAAGCTCAAGCAGCCCGGGACGGCCCTCTCCGGCGGCCAGCAACAGCGTCTGTGCATTGCCCGCGCGATTGCCGTGCAGCCGGACGTGATCCTGATGGACGAGCCGTGCTCAGCTCTCGATCCAGTTGCAACGCTGCGCATCGAAGAGTTGATGTGGGAGCTGAAACAGAACTACACCATCGTCATCGTCACCCACAACATGCAGCAGGCCGCGCGTGCGTCAGACCAGACGGTGTTCATGACGATGTCCGAGGACCGCGCAGGGGTCCTGGTCGAAACCGGGCCGACCGCACAGATATTTACCAATCCGCAGAACAAGCTGACTGAGGACTACGTTTCCGGTCGGTTCGGCTAGGAGCACGACATGACCGACCAAGAGATCGACCGGCTGACCACCAGCAACGGGACAGAAGCTGCGATCGGCGAGCAGCCGATGGGCGGCGCTTCCTCTGAAGCCGGCGACCGGCCCGGCTACTACCCGAGTCGCGACATGCTCGACCGCGAGATGCGCGAGATCAAGGACGAGGTGCTGCGCATGGGCAGTCTCGTCGCCGGGCAGATCGGCCTGGCAATCGAGTCGCTCGTCAACCACGACGCACAGAAGGCGACCGAGGCGATCGTGGGGGACGGGCGCATCAACGAAGCGCAGCGCCACATCAGCGCGCTCATCACGACGACGATCGCCACCCAGCAACCAGTCGCCCGCGATCTGCGCTTCATGCTTGCCCTCGACCACGTCACGTACGAGCTCGAGCGGATGGGTGATCACGCCGCGTCGGTGGCCAAACAGGCGCGCAAGCTCGCACCCGAGCCGCCGCTCCAGCGTTACATGGAGCTGCCGACGATGGGCGCGCTGGCCGCCGAGCAGGTGCGCGGCGTGCTCCGTGCGCTGGTCGATCTCGACGTCGACGAGGCGCGAGACGTGGCGCGACGCGACGACGACATGGACGATCTCTACCACGCGATCTTCGATGAAACACTCGAGCTGATGCGCTCCGATCCAACCAACGTCGATCGCGGCACGCGCGTGATCTTCGCCGCGCACTACCTTGAACGGATAGGCGATCGGGTGACGAACATCGCCGAGGATGTCGTCTTCCTGGCCACGGGAGACGTGGAGGACCTCAACCCATGACGGGCACCACACCAGTCAGCCGGCCGATCCGCGTCCTGTTCGTGTGCACCGGGAACTCGGCGCGCTCGATCATGGCCGAAGCGCTGCTGCGCAAACACGGCGGCAGCGACTTCGAGGTCTTCAGCGCCGGCACAGAGCCGCGCGGCATCAATCCGCTGACCGTCAGGACCCTCGAGGAGGCAGGCCTGCCAACGAAGGGCCTGAGCTCGACCTCGGTCAAGGAGTTCCTTGGCCAGGAGTTCGACTACGTGATCACCGTGTGCGACAACGCGCGCCAATCGTGCCCCGTCTTCCCGGGTAGCCATCAGGGCTTCCACTGGGGCTACGACGACCCGGCCGAGGCGACCGGCTCGGACGACGAGCGCATGGCCGCTTTCCGCGCCGTCTTCACTCAGCTCGGCCTGCGCATCAACGAGTTCCTGGTCATCGCGCGTCGAGTCGAGAACGAGGCGCCGGTTACCATCAGCTGACCTCATGGAAGACGGTTCAGCCCAGACCGATATCGAGCTCTACCTGCTGCGCCATGCTCATGCCGGCAACCCAGCCGAGTGGACGGGTGACGACGCCAAGCGTCCGCTCAGCAAGAAGGGGCGCCGCCAGGCCGAGATGCTCGGGCAGTTCATGGCCCAGCGCGGCTTCGCGCCCGATTCGATCGTCACCAGCTCCAAG
>DASQLS010000279.1:0-5624 GCA_035629915.1 Candidatus Limnocylindrales bacterium
ATCTCGCAGCCGTACCTCTTCCGCCTGTTCGGGACAAAGAAGCACCTGTTCCTGGCGGCCGTAGAGAGGTGCTTCGAGCAGACCGAGGGTGCATTTCGAGATGCCGTGGAGGAGGGTCCGCCGAGCGAGGCAAAGCAGCGCATCGGCGACGCCTACTTCCACATGATCCAGGACGGCCAGAAGCTCCGCATGCAGATGCAGGCCTACGCCGCGTGCGACGACCCCGATGTCAGGCGAGTCGTCCAGCGTGGCTTTGCCGGCCTGGTTGCTTATATCCAGGCATCGACAGGGTCTTCCCCCCAGGAGCTGGCTCAGTTCCTGGGTCAGGGGATGCTGCTCAACGTCATGGCTTCTATGCAGGCGCTCGATTCCGATGCTGAATGGGCGACCACGATCCGAGAGGGATGCATGGGCAAGGACGCCTGACCCGCGGACCCTTTTTTTGGCCATCTAGTTAGTAAGTAGTCACTACACAAGAAGGCGACAGCCGCAACCAACAGGAGGAGATCTCGTGTCAGATCGAGCTCGCATGCTCTGGACCTTCGCCATCACAGCCGTGGCGCTGCTGATGGTGACCCTCGACAACCTGGTCGTGGTCACGGCGCTGCCCGTCATCCGCACCGAATTGAATGCCTCGCTCGAGGATCTCGAGTGGACGGTGAATGCCTACACGCTCACCTTCGCGACGCTGCTGCTGACCGGTGCCGCCCTCGGCGACCGCTGGGGACGTCGGCGCATGTTCGTGGTCGGCCTGGTGATCTTCACTGCCGCTTCGGCTGCCGCGGCAATGTCGAACAGCATCGAGACGCTCATCGCCGCACGTGCGGTGCAGGGCGCCGGCGCGGCGATGGTCGTGCCCCTGACGCTGACCCTGCTCAGCGCCGCGGTCCCGGCTGACCGCCGCGGCCTCGCCCTTGGGGCATGGGGTGCGATCGGTGGTCTGGCCGTGGCCCTTGGGCCGGTCGTGGGTGGGGCGATCGCCGAAGGGCTGAACTGGCATTGGATCTTCTGGATCAACGTGCCCATCGGCCTCGCCCTGCTGCCAATGGCGTGGCTGCGCCTGACCGAGAGTCGGGGAGAATCGGACAAGCTCGACCTGCCTGGTCTGGCGCTCGTCAGCGTCGGGCTCCTCGCCCTCGTCTGGGGAGTGATCCGCGGCAATCCCGACGGCTGGACGAGCGTCGGGGTCGTTGCGTCAATCGGTCTGGGCATTGCGCTGCTGGTGGCGTTCTTCGTCTGGGAGACGCGTGCACCTGCCCCGATGCTGCCGCCTCGCTTCTTCCGCAGCCGCGCATTCTCGATGGCCAACCTGGCCTCGCTCTTGATGTACTTCGGCATGTTCGGCTCGGTCTTTTTGCTAACCCAGTTCCTGCAGATCGCCCAGGGCTACTCGCCGTTCCAGGCCGGCCTGCGCGTGCTCCCGTGGACGCTGGCTCCGATCTTCGTGGCGCCGATAGCAGGCGCCATGTCTGATCGCATCGGCGGTCGATGGCTGATGGGTACCGGCCTGGCCCTCCAGGCGGCCGGCCTGGCGTGGCTCGGCCTCGTGGCCACACCTGAAGTGCCGTACTCGCAGCTGATCATTCCGTTCGTGATCTCCGGCATCGGTATGGGCCTCTTCTTCGCCCCGGTCGCCAATGTCGTCCTGAGTGCCGTCCGTCCGTCCGAGGAGGGCCAGGCGTCGGGTGCCAACAACGCCATTCGCGAGGTCGGTGGAGTGTTCGGAGTGGCTGTGCTCGCGTCCGTCTTCAGCGCCACGGGCAGCTACGTCTCGCCGCAGGCATTCGTGGACGGCCTGCAGCCGGCGGTGCTGGTCGGTGCCCTCGTCGTGGCCGTGGGTTCGGTGGCGGCTTTCGCCATCCCGCGACACGTTCGCGCCGGCGAGGAAGTGACCGAGCCCGAGCGTCGTGCCGCGCAGCCCGAAGCGGTGACGTCATGAACGACGGCTGAGCGGGAATCCGGGAAGCCATGAGCGGGGCGCGCCAGCGTTTCCAGCCCACCGTGTTGCATAGTTGGCGCATGGGAAAGCTGATCTACATGCTCAACGTCTCGCTCGATGGCTTCGTGGAGACACCCGATCACTCGCTCGACTGGGCCACGGTCGACGGCGAGCTCCACCAGTGGTTCAACGATCGTATGCGCGAGCTCGATGCTTCCCTCTATGGGCGGCGCCTGTATGAGCTTATGTCCGGATACTGGCCGACCGCCGGCACTGACCCGCAGTCAAATGAGGTCGAGCGCGAGTTCGGCCGGATCTGGGTGGACACTCCCAAGATCGTCTTCTCATCGACGCTCGAGAGCGTCAACTGGAACAGCCGCCTCGTGCGTGGTGACATCGCCGACGAGTTGGCCCTGTTGCGCCAGGAGTTCAAGGGCGATATGGAGGTTGGCGGCGCCACGCTGGCTGCCTCGTTCATTGAGCGCGGTCTGGTCGACGAGTATCAGCTGATCGTCCATCCCGTCGCGATCGGCTCGGGTACGCCCTACTTTCCTGCGACGCCCTCACCGATTCCGCTGCGCCTCAAGGAGACGCACGTCTTTTCATCGGGCGTCACATACATGGCGTACGTGCCGGCAACCTAGTTCAGGCCGTCCGCCTGTCGAAGCGCCTCACTCGTCCTTGGCCTGGTTCCGCCGCACCTCGGTCATGACCCGGTGATCGACGAGCACGTTTCTGTCGACGCCACGAACTTTGGCGCCCATCGCGCTGCCCGTACCCGCGGTGTGGATTCCGCCCGCCAGCGCGTCGCCGATTCGAGCCAGGAGACTCTTCTTCCTGGCTGGCGGCCGGGGCGGCGGCTCGTCGTCCGGCCATCGCGGCTTGGTCATTCTCCCAAGCATGAACCGAATTTGGCGCACGTCAACGGAGAGCCCCCGATTGCAGTTCAGCGGGGGAAATCGTCCCCGTCGCCGGCGAAGCCCACGAACCGACCCACGGCGTTGACCACCGCGCTGAACAGCGGACTCGAGTAGTCGACCTCGACCTGGCATGACTCATGCGCTCGACGCCGCTCGCCGTGGCGAATTCGAACACCAGCTCCTGGCCGTCGACCGCGGTCGGGCACATGCCCGTGAACGGGTGGCTGCGCAGCTCGGCAAAGTCCGCTTGGGCGATCTGTCGCTCTAGCTCGGCCATCGCTTCGGCAGGCACGATGCCCAACTCATTGGGCGGCTCGGCGGCCATGTGAACGAGGCCGTCGCGCTCGACGTAGACGGTCGACTCGCACGATCCCTCGATGCACATCCCACCGCGGCTCTGCACGGCCATCAGCGCCCCTTCGGCCGCGGGAGTCGTTGCGTTCGCCGAACAAGCGGCCAGGCTCAGGGCGGCCACGGTCAGCAGCATGAGCATCATGGCTCGACGCATTACGGCCTGAGCAGCCGGCCGAAGAACAGGATCTCGCCGTTGTCGTCGTCGTAGATGAGGTACATGAATGGCCGATCGACGGTCAGGACGGCCGGCGGAGCGCCGCTGTCCAGGATGCCGACGGCGGTCGCTGCGGCGGCCTCAGTGCCCTTCTCGTCCACGGTGACATTGGCACTGTGAACGACACCGGAGACCGACAGCGCCGCGTCGGCGATGCCGGTCAGGTCCGCATCATCAAAGATCCGATTGACACCCAGCGACCTCAGGTGCGGGATGAGGTCAACATTGAGCTCCGACTCCCATCGCGGCATCTTTAGCGACACCAGGTGCTCGGTCAGACCAGCCCGCAGGTCGGCGACGAAGGCTTCGTCGACCAAGGCCTCGACCTCGGCGAAGCGGTCCTCCCTGGGCACGATCATCAACATCGACGCACCGCCCACGTAGGGCAGCTCCACCGCCTGCCAGCCATCACCCTCGACGTACTGCCACTTCTCCTGGCGCTCCATCAGCGGGACGTCGACGGTCGAGCCGTTCAGCATCCGGAAGGGCGCGTTGTCCGTGTCACTGGCGTCGAATTGATACAGCCAGTTCGCCTTGAAGAAGATGGCGTTGACCAGAACGGCGACCGTTGATGGTTTGACGAAGCCGCTCGGCAACAGCTCGGGAATCCTGTCCCGCGTCCGCTCCGCCACCCAGTCGTTGATTGCCTCACGCGATGGCTCCGTGCGATTGACGAAGTCCAGTGCGTGGATTCCGGCGCCGTAGTTCGCCGCGAGCTCGTCGAGGTACTCCTCGTGGAACGGATAGCCGGAGCGGCCGAAGAATGCGTTGGTTGGTTCGAGCGTCAACGGCACGGCGTCGGGGCTGCCCGTCATCTCGTAGTCCGCCAACGCCGCCAGCTCGAGCTCGAGTCGGTTGCGAGCCAGGTGCCACGCGGCGTCGTCCTCGGCATGCAAGGCCTCGGCCAGCTCTTCGGCGGTCGAGCCTCGCGCGCCGGCGAGCAGCATCGAAAGCGCGGTGCTGATCGAATACGGCGAGAAGAAGACATTGCCCGGTTCAGAGCCGATCAGTGATCGGTAGAGGTCGAAGGCAAAAGCCTGATCACCCGCGACCATCGCAGCGAGCTGGTCGGGCGTGGCGGCATCGGCCGGGTTTCGAGCGGCACCAGAGCGATGCTCGACTATCTCCCCGAGTGCTGCCCCTGGCGACGCCGTGACTGACGCACTGGGTTGTGTGGCAGCCGGACTTGCCGGCGGGCTCTGGGTTCCACTCGGAATCCGGGTGTCTGACGTCGTGGCTGACGGAACGGCCGCAGGAGTGCAGCCCACCAGGAGCATGACCAACGCAACAGCCAGAGCCCTCATCGCCGGTCAGACGATAGGCGCTGAGGAATAGTTGCGCGAGCCAGAAATAGGGGACCTGTGTGCGCTGCGCTCAGCGCAGAATCTCGACCGTGTCGGTGTCGTGTACGACGTGTTCGCGGCCCACGCGCTGGCCCTCGAAGCGAGCGGAGGGTCCCCATACCCGGGCGCCGGTGAAGGTGGCACCCAAGTCGTGGTGGACGGAATCGGCAACGTCGGCAACGGTGGCGCCCTCGGGCAGGGCAGCGGGCTCCTCGTCGGTCGAGCCGTTCGAATGGAGATACACCCGGATCAGGCCGGTCAGCCCCCAGATCGAGTCGCGCAAAGCGTCGAGCGATGCGGGATCAATGACCGACACCGGCACCACAGCGAGATCGGGAAATGCCGTCTCCAGTCGATCGATGTCTGCCGCTGACCCCTCGTCTGCGCGAGTGACCGCGAGCACGGCCGGCTTGTCGATGCCCGCGATCTCGACCTCGTCGCGCACGGTCTCGAGCTCCTCGGCTGGATAGCCCGCACGTGCGCAGTAGACGATCGCGTCCGCCGAGCGCAGCACGCCGAGTAGCGCCCGGCCGCCGCCGCGATCGTCGGACGCCCCACCGATCAACCCCGGGATCTCGACCAGCTGAATGAGAACGCCCTTGATGCGCGTAAGTGCCGGAACCGGCCGCAGCGTGGTGAACGGGTAGTCGCCGGTCTTGATCTGGATCTCTGACAGCGCCTGCAGGATGGACGACTTGCCCACGTTCGGCGGCCCGACGAGCATGATCTGCGCCGCACCCTCACGGCGAACGGCGATCGAGTCACGATGGACGGCGCTCGATCGAACCCGCGTGTCCTCGATCTCGGCAAGCAGCGACTTGCGCAGATCGGCATATGGCCCGTTCTTGTAATCG
>DASQLS010000280.1:0-4245 GCA_035629915.1 Candidatus Limnocylindrales bacterium
CCGCTCCTCGCCAAGCTGATGGTCGTGGCGGGCGATCGGCCGTCGGCGCTGGCGCGGCTGCGTCGCGCGCTGGACGAGTTCGAGATCGGCGGCGTCCAGACGACGCTTCCGTTCGATCGCTGGCTGCTCGATCAGCCAGACTTCATCGAGACGACCGGGCTGTCTACCGACCTCGTACAGCGACTCTGGGTCCCGTCCCCGGAACTATCCGGTCCGGCCCTGAGAGCGGCCGAGCTGGCGGCGCTCGCCAGCCTGGACTCACAGCCGAGCGCTTCCCGCCCACCGGCAACGGGTGCGAATGACGGCGCAGCCCCTGCCTGGTGGCAGGCGGGTATCGCCGAAGCGACGGAGAACCAGCCGTGACCGGAGGAAGGCGCAGAGTGAGCCTCCCGGACGTGCCGCTCGTCATCCAGCCCGAGGCGGACCAGATCGGTGGCTTCGAGCCCCGCCGGCGCGGCGAGCTGGTGCGGCCGCTGCCAGCCACGGCCGACGATCGGGCCACGGGCCGGCGGCGTTTCGAGGTTGTCGTCGGCGGCTGGCGCTTCGAGGCAACCGTCGAGGACGCGGCACGAGCAGAGCTTCGCGAACGGGCCGCGAGGGTTGCGAGCGAGGAGGGCTCGTCGGCCGGCGCGACGCTGCGTGCCCAGATCCCGGGCAGGATCGTTCGCGTCTGGGTCGCGGTCGGGGACGAGGTAGAGATGGGCCAGCGCCTGCTGGCGATCGAGGCAATGAAGATGGAGAACGAGATCCGTGCTCCTCGCGCCGGCGTGGTCGAGAGCCTCGATGTCGAGCTCGGCAGTCTTGTCGAGCGCAATGACGAGCTGTTGACGGTCGGCTAGCCGGGCGGCGCGTCGCGCCTCAGCTCGAGCAGTCCGACACGGCCGATCTCGGCGGCCGCGGCGAATTGAGCGTCGCTCGCCAGGCTCGTCCAGCAGGCGTGCATGTCGTCCGAGAAGTCGATGTCATCGAAGAAGATGAGCGCACCCGGGGCAGACCTCGATCTGACCAGCTCGAACTGCGACATCACGATGGCACGCGTGTGGATTGCGTCGATAAATGCGATGTCGATGGTGGCCCCCTGTGCGTCGACCGCCGCCAGGTTGTCTTCGAACGTCCCCGTGACAAGTTCGAAGCGCGAGCCAATGGCGGCCAGGTTCGCCAGTGCGGTCTCGGCCCAGGCGTCGTTCGGTTCGAACGTGAGCAGGTGGCCGGATCCATTGAACTCCAGCCCTGCCAGCCAGTACATGCCCGAGACCCCGAACGCTGTGCCCACCTCGACGACCAGGTGGGGCTTGCGCTCCACCGTGACCTGCGTGAACAACCGGCCGATCTGATCGGGCGTGCTCACCTGCAGCGGTGTGCGCGTGGCGTCTCGGCCAGTTTCAAGCGGGTAGGGGTCGAGTCGCGCATCGGCGTAGCCATGCCAGAGCGGCTGCTCGCCGAGCAGGTATGACATCCTGGCGCGCCGCTGAATCAGGCGGAAGGCCTCGCCGTGTTGCGTCGCGCGGCTGGACTTCAGGGACGTTGCCGTCCAGGATTCCTGCGCGGCGTGGACGATCGTGATCTGTACCGCGCCGCTGCCGGTCAGGCTCTTGATGCGCGGCGTCAGGTAGCGATCGACGAACGGCTTCATGGCGGGCGACCCTAGCACTCTGCCCGGACAGGTTGGACGTGCACCGCCACGTATCCTTGCGAGGTGACCGACAAACCGGAGCGCACCTTCCGCACGACGAGCGACATAACTGTCGAGCCTCTTTACTCCGCCGACGATCTTGCCGGCTGGGACCCGGCGACCGAGCTCGGCCGCCCCGGCGAGTTTCCCTTTACCCGTGGAGTGCAGGCGAGCATGTACCGCGGCCGGCTATGGACGATGCGCCAGTACGCGGGCTTCTCCACCGCGAGCGACACCAACCGGCGCTTCAAATACCTGCTCGAACAGGGCCAGACCGGCCTGTCGGTCGCCTTCGACCTGCCGACGCAGATGGGCTACGACCCCGACGCAGCCGCCGCGGCAGGGGAGGTGGGCAAGGTCGGCGTGCCGATCAGCTCGATCGAGGACATGGAGACCCTGCTCGACGGTCTGCCGCTGGGCGAGATGACGACATCGATGACGATCAACTCCACGGCCGCGATCCTGCTCGCTTTCTACGTCGCCGTGGCCGATCGGCGCGGCATCCCGCGCGACAAGCTCGGCGGCACGGTCCAGAACGACATCCTCAAGGAGTACATCGCGCGCGGCACGTACATCTACCCGACAAGCGCGTCGATGCGACTGGTGACCGACGTGTTCGAATTCTGTGCCACGGAGATGCCGCGCTGGAACACGATCTCGATCAGCGGCTACCACATGCGCGAGGCTGGGGCGACCGCTGCCCAGGAGCTCGCCTTCACGCTCGCCGACGGCATCGCGTACGTTGACGCGGCGCGGGCTCGTGGCCTCGATATCGACGCATTCGCCGGTCGCCTGTCCTTCTTCTTCGCCGCGTGGAGCGACCTGTTCGAGGAAGTGGCCAAGTTCCGCGCCGCGCGCCGCATGTGGGCGCGCATCATGCGTGACCGATTCGGCGCCCAGGAGGCGCGCTCGATGATGTGCCGCTTCCACGTCCAGACCGCCGGATCGAGCCTGACCGCCCAATCGGTCGACAACAACGTCGTGCGAACCACGCTCGAGGCACTCGCCGCCGTGCTCGGCGGCGCCCAGAGCCTGCACACCAACGCCCGTGATGAGGCACTCGCGCTGCCCACCGAGGCAGCGGCCCGCCTCGCCCTCCGGACGCAGCAGATCATCGCTTACGAATCGGGCGTAACGGCCACGCCGGACCCGCTCGCCGGCTCGTACTACGTAGAGCGCCTCACCGATCAGCTCGAGGATGCGGCCAACGAGTACCTGATCCAGATCGGGGCCATGGGCGGTGCCCCAGCGGCGATCGAGGCCGGATTCCAACAGCGCGAGATCCAGGAAGCTGCTTACCGCGTCCAGCGCGAAATAGAGGCGGGGGAGCAGATCGTCGTTGGCGTCAACCGCTTCCGAGACGACGAGGTCCACACGCCCGAGCTGCAGCGCATCGACCCGGCAGGCGAGCGCGATCAGATCGACCGTGTTCGGCGGCTGCGCGCCGGGCGCGATGTGGCGGCCTGGCAGGCGGCGATGGACCGGCTCGGCGATGCCGCCGGGTCATCCGACAATCTCGTTCCGCTGATCATCGACGCAGTCAAGGCAGACGCCACGCTGGGCGAGATCAGCGATCGGCTACGCGTTGCTTTTGGCGAGCACCGCGAGCTGATTACCGTCTAGGCGCGCCGCGGAGCGCCGCAGCCCGACGGTCAGGTCTCGCCGACCGAGATCGTGACGAGGAAACCCTGGTCGCCACCTGGCGTGACGACAACTCCGCCATCCGGGTTGGTAAGGGCGTAAGTCAAGGTGCCAGCCACCTCGAGTGGACCGGTAAAGGAGACACCGGTCGCCGGGATTGCCTGCGCATAGAAAGTCTTCAGCTGGTCGAGCGTCATGGGTGTCGTGGCAATCACAGTGAACGAGCCGCCGGCCGGAACGGCGCTGACCTCCGCCGATCCCGGTGGGACGAGGGCTCGGGCAATCGATTCCACGGTGCCGCCGCCGGGGGCAGCCGTTGGCGCACCGCCGGGTGTCGAGTCGGGCCCACCCGGTACGGTAGGCGCATTCGTCGGCACACCCGGGACGGTCGGCAATGCCCCGCCCGAAGAACAGGCCACCATCACCATGGCGACAACCAAGAGACTCAGTAGTCGAGCAGACACGGGTTCCTCCTTCACGGCCCCTCGCCGCTGCGATGCGGCCACCCCCTGGTCTGATGCTGCGAAACTTCGCGGGCATCCTACACATATCGTGGAGCTGGAGGCGCAAATAGAACCGACGTTCGAATTGCCGGGACTGCCGCCCGGTCGAGTGCATCACGTAGCCGTGGTGGTGCGCGATCTCGATCTGGCGCTCGGCTTCTACCGCGATCGACTCGGCCTGCCGCTCGAGCTCGTGCTGCCGATACCGGGCGATGGAGTGCGGATCGCCTTCCTGACGGTCGGTGAGTCGAAGATCGAGCTGGTCGAGCCGACTGACGCGTCAACCGGGGTGGCGCGCTTCCTCGACAGCCGCGGCGAAGGCTTCCATCACGTGTGCCTGGAGGTGGCCGATATCGGTGCCGAGCTGACGCGGCTGGCAGGGCAGGGGATCGAGCTGATCGATCACGCGCCGCGCCCCGGCGCCGAGGG
>DASQLS010000281.1:0-2871 GCA_035629915.1 Candidatus Limnocylindrales bacterium
CGCGGACCGGGAGCGATGGATCGAGCTGATCAGCTACCCCGTGCGTCGCCCACCACCTGACATGCACAACGAGCCGAACACCGCAGCGCCGGACGTGGCGTGGGGGATGGCACGCACCGTCGACGCGCCGCAACACCTCAGCGCACCATCGGAATCCTCGCTCGATGACGGAGCGGGGACGATCGTCGTCCTGCGCGACATCACCGAACGACGTCGACGCGAAGTGATTCGCGAGACGTTCGTCGGCGTGCTGTCGCACGAGCTGCGCACGCCGGTCACGACGATCTACGGCGGTGCAGAAGTCCTTTCGCGGTCATCCTCGGACATGAGCGAAGAGACGCGACGCGAGGTATACGCGGACATCAGGGCCGAAGCTGATCGGCTGTATCGGCTCGTCGAGAACCTGCTCGTGCTCAGCCGGGTCGAGCGCCAGGGTCTTCAGATCGATGCAGAGCCTGTCCTGCTTCAGCGACTGATCCCGCGCGTCGTCGAGTCCGAATCGATGCGCTGGCCGAGCGCTCAATGGGTGACGAACCTCCCCGCCGGTCTGCCGCCTGTCGCCGGCGAAGAGACGTACATCGAGCAGATCCTGCGCAATCTTCTCGGCAATGCCGCGAAGTATGGCGGCGACGGGCAGGTGACGATCAGCGCGATTGACCGCGGCGACACTGTCACGGTGACGGTGGCCGACTCTGGCACCGGTTTCGTCGATGCTGAGGTTGGGCGCCTGTTCGATCTCTTCTACCGCTCGCCGAACGCCGTTCGGCGAGCGAGTGGCGCGGGGATCGGTCTGTTCGTCAGCCGTCAGTTGATCAAGGCGATGGATGGCGAGATCTGGGCACGCGACGGCGCAGACGGTGGCGCCGAGTTCGAGTTCCAGCTGCCTGTGTTCGCCGAGTAGCGCGAGGCGGCGCGAGAGATCAGAACGGCTTGGCGAGCATCAGCCAGAAGAGGATCACCAGACCGCTCAGCCCGATTGCCGCGAGGAGCCACGGCCGACCCGATGCCCGGGCGGCCTGCAGCGCCCCCGCGTCGTAGCCAGCGCCGGCGATCTGCATGCCACTCTTCGGGTCGATCCCGAGCGATTCGCGGACGCGGTTGAGGTACATCCGACCGAGCGGGGTCATGATTCCGGTTACGGCAATCGCCACCGCCAGCGCGGCCCAGATCCACAGCCTGCCGCTGGTCCACCAGTTGCCCGAGAAGCCAGCCAGGAATCCGGCGAGGAACCAGATAAGCATGCCGATGCCGGCAACTCCCAGGCTGCGGCTCGACCAGCCGAGCAGGCTGCGCAGCTTGTCCGGATCGTTCTCCGACTGCATGCGGATCAGCACGTACGCGGACACGGCGTGCGCGATCACGAAGATGATCACGCCGACGACATGCGCGGTCACAAACAGCGAGTGGTAGGGCGCGAGGTTTGGCATCGGCGGATTTTAGGAGTCAGCCGCCCAGCTTGGAAAGCACAAATGCGACCAGGAATCCGGCCACCGCAATGAGGCCGGTGAACTCATGGGCCGACTCGAACGCCTCCGGGATCATCGTATCGGCGACCATCGCCAGCACGCCACCGGCGGCGAGCGCCAGCATCGCCGCCGTCACCTCGACGGGCAACCCGCCGAACACCGCGTAGCCGAGCATGGCCGCGATGCCGGACGCGACGGCAATCCCGATCCAGACACCGAACACGTAGCGCGGCCGGCGGCCGGCGCTGCGCATGCCGGCAGCGCTGGACATGCCCTCGGGGATGTTCGACACGAAGATCGCGATCACCGCGACGGCGCTGACCGTGCCGCCGTAGAGCAGGCTGAGGCCGATGACGATCGACTCGGGTATTCCATCGAGCAGAGCTCCAGCAGCGATCACCAGGCCGTTGTCCTGGCTCGCCGGCTCCTGTTCGGCACTCATCCTGTCGTCGGCGCCGCGGCGCTCGAGGTAGATGTTGACCAGCGTGTAGATGACGGCGCCGGTCACGAACGAGACGCCGGTGATCACCAGGTCGCTCGCTTCGTAGGCCTCCTCGATCAGGTCGAACGCGAGCACGCTGATGAGCACGCCGGCGCCGAACGCGAGCACCGATCCAATGACGCGCGGCGAGAGCTTGAGGTAGTAGCCGAAAACGGCTCCGATGATCAGCGCCGACCCGGCAACCAACCCCCAGAAGCCCGCTTCGAATGCGCCGCCGCCCAGCATCGCCGAACTGTATGCCTGCTGGGTCGCTGCGGAGGGGATTCGCCGAGCGCGCGGGTCTCGCGGTCGCGTGCTTAGCGGCTGGTGACGAGCCTCGGGCCGTTGGCGGTGGCCATCTTCTCCTCGAAGCGTTTGGCGGATGCCTCGAGCTTTTCGAGATGGTCGGCAAGAATCCGGCGCGCCTCCTCGGCGGCGGCGTCCAGCCCGGTCAGCTGGAAGATCTTCCAGTGCTGGAGGATCGGCAGCAGGACCTCGTCGCGGTGGATTCGGATGTCGTAGATGCCGGCCTTGGCCATCGAAGCGGCCTTTCGCAGAAAGTTCGGGATGCCCGCGCCGGGCATCTCAAAGGCGAGAACCTCGTCGACGATCGCCCGAACCGTCGACGACGGATCGATCCCTAATGCAGCATCCAAAATGTCGCGGTAGAAGACCATGTGTAGGTTCTCGTCGGCGGCGATCCGGATCATGATTCTGTCCGCGACGGGGTCGTCCGAGTAGCGTCCCGTGTTGCGGTGCGAAATCCGCGTTGCCAGCTCCTGAAAAGCGACATATGCGAGTCCATGGAGTAGTCCTGGACGCCGGTCGTAACCCTGCTGGAGCTGTGTCATTCGGCCGCGCTCGAGGGCGATCGGGTCGATATTGCGGGTCACTGTCAGGTAGTCGCGCAGGACAATCGCGTGC
>DASQLS010000282.1:0-9679 GCA_035629915.1 Candidatus Limnocylindrales bacterium
ATGGATCGCGACAAGCGCTGGGAGCGCACGAAGCGCGGCTACGACGCGATCGTGCACGGCCGCGGCCTTCACTCGACGAGCGCCGAGGCAGCCGTCGCGGACGGCTACGCCCGCGGCGAGAACGACGAGTTCATCCAGCCCACGGTCATCGACGGCGTCGACGGCCGTGTCGACGACGGCGATGTCGTCATCCACTTCAACTTCCGTGCCGATCGGGCGCGCCAGCTGATGCATGCGATAGTCGACGGCGACGGGTTCGACGCCGCGTTCTTCAAACGGGGGTACCGACCGCACTACGGGGACGTGGTGACGCTGACCGAGTACGAAGCTGGCCTGCCGGTCGGCGTCGCCTTCCCGCCCATGACCGTCACCAGCCTGGCCGAGATCTTCTCCAACGCGGGTTGGCGCCAGTTCCATGTCGCCGAAACCGAGAAGTACGCCCACGTGACCTACTTCTTCAACGGTGGGATTGAGGCTCCGTTTCCCGGCGAGGAGCGGCTGCTGGTGCCGAGCCCGAGGGTCGCGACGTACGACATGCAGCCCGAGATGAATGCTGCCGGCGTGACCGACGCGCTGGTCGCGGCAATCGAGAGCGACCAGTACGACTTCATCGTGGCTAACTACGCCAACCCTGACATGGTCGGACACAGCGGCATCTGGCCCGCAGCCGTGTCGGCGGTCGAATTCGTCGACGGTTGCCTCGCCCGGATCGCGGCCGCCATGCCCGCCGGCGGCCTGCTGTGCATCACCGCCGACCACGGCAATGCCGACGAGATGCGCGACGCGAACAGCAACCCCATGACGGCCCATTCGCTCAACCCCGTGCCGGTCGTTCTGATCGGCGACACCGTGCGCGGACGTGTGTTGCGCGATGGAGTGCTGGCCGACGTCGCGCCGACGCTGCTCGAGCGCGCCGGTCTGCCGCGGGCGCAGGGAATGACGGGGACCAGCCTTCTCATCGGCTGAGTCACTCATCCTTCGCAGCCGGCCTGCGCGCCGCTGCTGCGGCACCCGCCCGCGGCGGCCTGTCGCAGCCTTCCTTGCGGCTTGCCTGCTATCCTCCCGGCCGTGCAGAACATCCTTCTCGGCGGCCAGGTCCTGGTCAGCATCGCTTTGATCGCGTCGATCCTTCTCCAGTCACGTGGCGCCGGACTCGGCGCGACCTTCGGCGGCGACTCGTCGGTCTACCGCAGCCGTCGAGGCATTGAGAAGCGCCTGTTCCAGTTCACGGTCGTCCTGACCGTGCTGTTCGTCATTTTCTCGATCGCGGCCTTCAAGCTCTCCGAGCCTCTTTAGCCTCGCTGCCGCCACTGGCGGCCGTGCTAGACTTGGCCTTCGCCTGAAGGGTCCAAAAGGCCGTGAAAGGCTGCGCGCCGAGGTGGCGGAATAGGTAGACGCGCTAGGTTCAGGACCTAGTGGCCGCAAGGTCGTGTGGGTTCAAGTCCCTCCCTCGGTACCAGTGCCCAGGTGGCGGAATTGGTATACGCGTACGTTTGAGGGGCGTATGACGAAAGTCATCCGGGTTCAAGTCCCGGCCTGGGCACCAATTCCCTGAACGAGACGGCGGCCGAAAGGCCGCCGTTTAGACTTTGCGCGACACCCGCGGGCGGTTAGCTCAGTTGGTCAGAGCGTCTCGTTTACACCGAGAATGTCGGGGGTTCGAGTCCCTCACCGCCCACCACTTTAGACAGTTGGCTAATCGCTACGTACAAAGATCCACTAGCAACAAACTGCCGATGCAGGTTGCGAGCGCCATGGCTCGCGCGACTCGACACCGGCTGCTACGCGGAGGACGGAACATCTCGCCCGCTGTCGTTGCGCTGAGCGCAGCCATCGTGGCCGCCCTGGCCGGGATCTATCTCTTGTTCAACTCCCAGACCCTGTCAGAGGCCGAACGCTCGTGGTGCGATGAGCACATGAGCCAGGTCGCCGTGGCTGCCATGCAGGTCAGCCCGCGGCCGAGCGGCTTGATCGGCGAAGCGATCGCGGAACACGGTGCGAGCCGGGCCTTCTGGGAGTCCGCGTCCGGGGGCGTGACCTTGGGCGAGTTGTGGCGATCGAGCGATCCGGACACCTTCAATCGAGCCTGCAAGTTCGCAGTTGCCTTCGCCAAAGAACGGAGCCGCTGAGCAGTTCTGCCGAGGGCCGGCACGACCTACGACTGCCCGATGACGCGACTATCCTGTCATTGCGTGCCCGAGCAGTTGCGCCCTTAGATGAGGCGCTAATCGTCACTGCCTGGGAGGGCTCATGAATCTGCAGAGCGTTCTGCATCACTCGAGCAGGATCACCGTGATTGCGGGGGCTCTGGTCTTGGTTGGCTGCTCGATGGCACCGGCAGCAACTTCGCCCGGCGCGTCGCCCACGCAGCCGCCCGTTGTGATCGAGGCGTCGAAGCTCATCACGTGGCCGCTCGCAACCGGCGGCGTCATCGGCGTGATGGTCATCCAGCAGGTTCATAACGTCGGCGAGGACTGGGTCCAGATTGCCGCCCGCGACAGCACGTACGAGATCAAGGCGCCCAACGGAAACGTGGTCGCCGCGAACAACTTCCGGCATGCCTACCCGACATATCTTGGCCCGGGCGATGTCGGCTACCTCATCGATCAGTACCTCGAGGGATCGGTCCCGATCGAGAACATCACCACGCTCACGGTCAGTCCTCGGTTCCGTGATCTCGATCAGCGGCCAGAGCGCCGACTGAGCACGACCAACCTCACCCTGCGCAGCGATGAGCTGCCCGGCGGGCTGTATGTGACCGGCGAGGCCGAGAACGTGGGCGAGTCGGACATCGCCAGCGGTCACGTCGGCGCTGTGTTCTTCGACGCCGCAGGCGAGATAATCGGCTCCAGTACGACGGACCTTCTCGAGCATGTTGCCGTCGGCGAATCGGGGGCCTTCGAGACGAGGCCGTCGAACCCACTTGAAGAATCGGCCGTTGCTGACTTCGTCGTAATGGCCTCGCCAACGCTCTGAACGGCGCACGAGGGAGAGGGACAGATGGCCGACATCGAATTCACGGCCTACGCTGACGACTGTCTCTTCCACGCGCACCTCGACCTGCCCGAAGGGTCTCGACTGACCGACCACCTGAACGAGGTCGAGAAAGTTGCGTTGACCGATGTGCAGCTGCTCGCCCTCGAGGACGGTCACCTCGTCCGCCAGGAGACGCTCGCGCTCGACGTCTACGACATCTTCGCCATCGAGGCACCGGCGTCGAGTACGCCAACAGCTCAGCGGATCCGCACCCGAACGTCACGCGTCGAGGTTGAGCTCGGCCCGTACCGCGTTCTGGGCCATCTCCACGGACCAACCAGCGGCGACCCGTTTGCGGCGATCACGCGCCGAAAGCCGATGATTCCGATCACCGAGGCGACCGTCGCATTCACGCTCAATGGCAAGGCTCGAATGCGCGACGTCGACGTCGTCATCATCAACCGATTGCGAGCAAGCCTCGTACAGCGTGTCGTGGCCGAGCCAGACAAGCTGGCCGACTTCGGCCTGTCGCCGGTCGACCCCAATGCCAAAGATCTGACCCACGAGCTCTCGTACGGAATACGTGACCCGTCCGAGAGCCAGGGCTAACCCGAGGTCAGCGACTCAAGCCAGACGGGCGACATTCCATAGCGCGGCGGGATCGCTGAGCGGGTCGCCGTCGATGAGGAAGAAGTCGGCCGGACCGCCTTCGCGGATCCTGCCCGCGTCGGCGTTGCCGAGCAGGTCGCCGCCGCGCCAGGTCGCTGCGCCAAGGCCCTGCCACGGCTGCATACCGGCAGCGACGAGCGACTCGACCTCCCACGCCAGCTGACCGGCACGCGGCGAGCCACCACCAAAGTCCGTCCCGGCCGCGATCTTGACGCCGTTCTGGCGCGCGATCGCCACGGACTCCTCGCCCGCCGCGAGCATGTTGCGTGCGTAGCGCTTGCCGGCACGGGTCGACCAGAACGTGCCCGACGTCGTCGTCCCGAGGCGCAACCAGTTGCGCGGCACGATCAGTGTCGAGACGAGGTACGTGCCGCGGCGGGCCATCTCGGCGCATGCGTCGGCGTCGAGGTGGAAGCCGTGCTCGATCGCGTCGACGCCGCCGAGGATCGCGGCACGAGCGGTCGTTAGCCACATCGCATGGGCCGTCACCCTGGCGCCGCGGCCGTGGACGGCATCTACGACACGACGGATCTCCGCCGCCGTCCACGGCGAATCGTGGCCGCTTCGACTCTCGACGTACAGCTTGACGAGGTCGGCGCCCTGGTCGAGCTGCAGATTTGCGGCGGCAACCATCTCGCCCGCGTCGCGGACGACCACCCCGAGACCCGACTCGAGCCCGCCCGGCGCGGCGATCCAAGTGCCGGCCGCCGCGACGCTCGGCCGATCGTCGCGATTCGCCCACCGATCGCGGATGCCGAGCGCGAGCGCGCGGCGCTGACCGCCGATCGGATCCACCACCGTTGGGCTGCCGGCATCACGCAGCCATGCCGCGCCTGACTGGCGCGCGAGCGAGCCGTTGCGCTCGGCCGTCTCGAGCAGCTGCCGTGGCGGATCCGAGAATCGCTCGATGTAGCGCTTCCCGCCGGGGGAGGTCAGGTGGCAGTGCGCGTCGACCATGCCCGGAACTGCAGTCAGGGCGTGCGAATCGACGATCTGCAGGCCGGTGGTCGGTCCGGGATCCTCCTCCGCATCGGTCGGCCGTATCCAACTCACGCGCCCGTTCTCGACCAGGATGCTCTGCGCCGCGCGGCGTGTCGCCGAGCGGCCGTCGGCAATGGCACAACCGCGGTAGAGGACACGCGTCGAAGCAGCCGTCGCGACCGTTGAGCTGCCACCAGAAGGACCCTCACCCGCGCCGACGAGCGACTCGGCCGCGACGCGAAGCGCGCCAGGACCGAGGCTCCCGGCTACGGCCGCCGCGGCCCCGAGGCCGAGCACCCGCCGGCGTGTAAGCCGCTGAGCGATCCCAACCATTGTCGGTCCATGGTAGTCACGGGCACGCTGCTAGACTTTTGACGCAGGCCGATCGTCACCCGCGCCGCATTACGTCGGAGACCAAATGGAAGTAGCCCTGATCATCCTCCTGGTAGTCATCGCCGTGATCGTTGTCGGCGGCATCCTGATCTACAACGGTCTCGTGCAGCGACGCCTTCGCATTGACGAGGCGTTCGCCCAGATCGAGGTACAGCTCAAGCGACGCTGGGACCTCATCCCGAACCTGGTCAACGCCGTGAAGGGCTACATGGGATTCGAGCAGTCGGTGCTCGAGAACGTGACCCAGGCTCGCGCCAACGCGGTGACCGCCGGCGCTCGCGGGCCGGCCGAGCAGGCTGCTGCTGAGAACGCACTTACCGGCACCCTTCGCTCGCTGTTCGCGACAGTCGAGAACTATCCTGAGCTCAAGGCCAACCAGAACGTGCTCGAGCTGCAGGAGCAGCTGACCACGACGGAGAACCAGATTGGGTTCGCCCGCCAGCACTACAACGCGGTCGTCCTCGACTACAACACGGCGATCGCGACCGTCCCCAGCGTGCTGATCGCCGGCCCATTCGGCTTCAGCAAGCGCGAGTTCTTCGACGCTGAGCCCGAGGCGGCGCAGGTTCCGCAGGTCGACCTGGGCAACTTCAACAGCCCTCCGCCGGTCGGCTGACGACAGTCCTACCCGTCCTGAGCGCCCGCCGGCACGACCGGCGGGCTGATCGAGCATGAGCACACAGCCAGTCCAGAGCTTCTACGCGCAGATCGGCGCCAACCGGCGCAACTCGGTCGTGCTAGTCGTGATCCTGACAGCCCTGTTGGGCGTGTTCGGGTTTGTCGTCGGCTTCGCGCTCAGCGGAGCGTGGCAGGGCGGCCTGCTGGCGGTCTTCATCGCCGTCGTCATCGCGATGCTCCTGTCGGCCGTCTCGTACTACAGCGGTGACAGCATCGTCCTTGCCGCGTCGAGCGCGCGCGAACAGACCGAGCAGACCGCACCTCAGCTGATGAACATCGTGCGTGAGCTGGCGATCGCAGCCAACATCCCCATGCCGCGCGTTCACCTGATCGAGGACACCGCGCCGAACGCCTTCGCAACCGGTCGCGATCCGAAGCACGCCAGCGTGGCGATCACGACCGGTATGCTCCAGAAACTCGACCGTGAGGAGCTGCAGGGTGTCATCGGCCACGAGCTCGCACACGTCCGCAACCTCGACATCCGCTTCACGCTGCTCGTGGCGACGCTGGTTGGCTCGATCGCCCTGCTGGCCGACTTCTTCCTGCGGTTCACCTTTTGGAGCAGCGTCACCGGCGGCAGCCGATCGCGAGGCAGCCGCGATGGCGGCGGGGGAGGCCTCCAGCTCATCATGCTCGTGGTCGGGATCGTGCTCGCGATCCTTGCCCCGATCGTCGCCCGGATGGTCCAGCTGGCGGTCAGCCGCCAGCGTGAGTTCCTGGCCGACGCGTCGAGCGTCGAGCTGACTCGCAACCCGTACGGTCTCCAGCGAGCGCTGGCCAAGATCAGCTCCGACAGCGAGGTTCTCGAGGTCGCCAACCGCGCCACGCAGCACCTGTACATCGTCAACCCGATCAAGAAGTTCGAGAAGCGCGCCGCCGGACTGACCTCGACCCACCCGCCGATCATCGATCGAATCAACCGACTTCGGTCGTTGACCGGTGAGGCGCCGGTCGACCCTCAGTCGATGGGCGCGCTGGCCGGCCTCGACTGACCCGCCCGGCGATGGAACGGCGGCCGGTGTTGTGGTTCAATAAGACCGGTCGTTGCCGCGACCGGTAAAGGTCTGGACGCGCCGAGATAGCTCAGTTGGTAGAGCACGCGACTGAAAATCGCGGTGTCGCCAGTTCGATTCTGGCTCTCGGCACCACCACATCTGGCCGGTCGGGCAGATGTACTCCGAGCGGGAGTGGCTCAGCTGGTAGAGCGTCACCTTGCCAAGGTGAAGGTCGCGGGTTCGAACCCCGTCTCCCGCTCCAATCTTCCAACCGAACCAGCCGGCATGGCCGGCCCATGAGCACCGCTGGCCCTTCGTCTAGTGGTAGGACAGCGGACTTTGGATCCGTGAACGGAGGTTCGAATCCTCCAGGGCCAGCCAAACAGCTTCCACGGGCGACAAACTTTCGGGCGACGTACCCAAGTGGTTAAGGGGGAGGTCTGCAAAACCTCTATTCACCGGTTCGAATCCGGTCGTCGCCTCCAGCAATCACTCTCAGAACCGGCCCTTGGGGGCCGGTTCTTTGTTGAGGTGAAGCCAAGCATCAAGCTCAGCACTTGACGCCGTTGAGCAAGCCTCCCCACAGGATCCCGTCAGGACCGTATGCCTGGAGGTGGATAACGATCCGCTCCTCGACTCCCGGATGGTTGGGATACGAGCGATCGACGTGGAGGAAGTGGCGCGTGCCATCGTCTGTGTACGTGTAGTCGACCGGCGGGAAGTAGAAGACGCCGCCCGTCCAGGTTGAGTTGTAGGGAGCTCTATGCTCGATGCGGGCCTTGACCCGGAGTCGGTTGACTCCGCTGCCGCCCTTGGCCACGAAGCGCACGACGTAGGACATCTCGGTCGACGAGCAATCCCGCTCGAGGATTCGATAGAAAATCCCGTGAGCGGCTGCCGCTGTGCTCGGCATCATGAGTGTGGCGGCCACCAGTGCCGACATCGCGGCCAGAACGAATCGCTTGCGCATCCTCGGACTCCCTTCCCATCTCAGGGTCGCCGGGCAACCTGCTGAGGCAGCCACGCTATACCGGAGACCAACGATCTGGCCTCCGTGCGGCCACCCAAGCGGGTACCCGTTGGCGGCTACGTGACAACCATTGGTGACCCACCTGATGGGGTGATGCCGCATCGGGCGAGGCGTGGTCCCATTCCGGCCACCGATGAACGCCGCATCAACCATCGCCAGCGTCAGGGGCTACTACAGCTCGCGGTTCCGGCGCGAGTGGATCGGTCGCGACGTGGTGGCCGGACTCGTGCTTGCCAGCCTGCTGGTACCGCAGGGCATGGCCTACGCAGAGCTCGCCGGCTTGCCGCCGATCACCGGCCTGTACACATCGATCCTGTGCCTCGTCGCGTATGCGCTTGTCGGCCCGTCGCGGATCCTGGTCCTGGGGCCCGATTCGTCGCTCGGGCCCATGATCGCGGCGACCATCCTGCCGCTGACCCTGGCGGCTGGCGATCCGCAGCGGGCGATCGTCTACGCGTCGGCGCTGTCGCTGATCGTCGGCGTGGTCATGCTCGTCGGCGCACGCGCAGGCCTGGGCTTCATCGCCGACTTGCTATCCAAGCCGACCCAGATCGGCTACATGAATGGCCTTGCGCTGACGATCTTCGTCGGCCAGCTGCCCAAGCTGTTCGGCTTCTCGGGCGATGCGAACGGCCTGATCGAGGAGACGATCGTCTTTGTTCGCGGGGTGATCGAGGGCCAGACTGTTCCGGCCGCGCTGGCAGTCGGCTTGATCAGCATCACGATCATGGTCGTGCTGTCGCGCTGGCTGCCCAGGATCCCGGCTGTGCTCGTCGCGGTCATCGCCGCCATGGCGATTGTCGTTGCCTTCGACCTCGGCGCAGCCGGTGTCTCTCTGGTCGGGACGCTGCCGGCCGGCCTTCCGCCGTTGACCATTCCCTTTGTCCCCCTCGCCGATGTCGGGCTGTTGCTCTTCGGCGCATTGGGCATCGCCGTCGTCTCGCTGGCCGACACGATCTCGACGTCATCGGCCTTCGCCGCGCGCACCAAGCAGGAAGTCCATGCCAATCGCGAGATGGTCGGCATAGGTGCGGCCAACGTCGCTGCCGGCCGGCCTTCCGCCGTTGACCATTCCCTTCGTCCCGATTGCGGATCTGGGCCTGTTGCTCTTCGGCGCGCTGGGCATCGCCGTCGTCTCGCTGGCCGACACGATCTCCACGTCATCGGCCTTCGCCGCGCGCACAAAGCAGGAAGTGCATGCCAACCGCGAGATGGTCGGCATAGGCGCGGCCAATGTCGCCGCAGGCCTGTTCCAGGGCTTCCCGGTCAGCACTAGCAGCTCGCGCACGGCGGTCGCCGAGCGGGCCGGCGCACGATCGCAGCTGACCGGACTTGTGGGCGCCGCGGTCATTGCCGCAATGCTCATCTTCGTGCCCGGCCTGTTCCAGTTCCTGCCACAGCCAACACTCGCCGCGGTAGTGATCATTGCCTCGATCAGCCTTGCTGACGTGCCCGGCACGATGCGCCTGTACCGTCAGCGGCCGGCCGAGTTCGCCATCTCGTTCGCTGCCTTCCTGGGCGTCGCCCTGTTCGGCGTCCTGCCCGGCGTCGCGATCGCGGTCGGGATCTCGATCATGGCCGTCTTCCGGCGCGCGTGGAGCCCGTATCGCACCGTGTTGGGTGATGTGCCCGGAGTTCGGGGATACCACGACGTCAGGTCTTACCCGCAGGCCACTCAGCTGCCCGGGTTGGTCATCTATCGCTTCGCGGCGCCCTTGATCTTCGCCAATGCGCCTACCTTCCGCGACGAGATTCGCGAGTTCGCCAAAGCAGATCCGCCACCGAGGTGGATCATCGTCGCCGCCGAGCCCATCACGGACATCGACATCACAGCTTCAGACATGCTCGACGAGGTGGACGCGGAACTGGAAGCGGAGGGCATCACCCTGGCTTTCGCGGAGCTCAAGGACGCGGTGCGCGACAACGTCGACGAGTACGGCGCCCGCTGGCTCGAGCG
>DASQLS010000283.1:0-25772 GCA_035629915.1 Candidatus Limnocylindrales bacterium
TGCGACCGGCTGGCCACCCGCGGTATCGACATCAGCCCGTACGGGCTCAGCCATCTCGCGTACCGGGTTCCCGAGTGGGACCAGTACGTGCACGTGCGCGGCCTCCTCGAGCGCCACGCGGTCGCCAATCGCGAGAACGTCTGGAATGGTCGCCCGATCTCCTTGATCGTCCCCGCACAGCCGATCGAAGTTCTCGACGGCAAGATCGTCCCGCTGATCGAGCTCATCCCGCCCGTCCACCAGCGCGTCTACAAGATGGGCCTGGAGCACCTCGGCGTCGTCGTTGGGGACACGTTCGACGCGTTCGTCGAGGCCCACAAGCCCGTCCTTACGGGCCAGCAATTCCAGGGCCCAACCAGCACTCCGGACCCCGTATACATCCTGTTCGAGGACTTCACCCACGTGAAGTTCTATCGACAGTCACTGAGGGCCGCAGTCGAGCTCGATGGTGGCCGGTTCGACGACGGGTTCCACCACGTCGACGACTGGGTGCCGCAGAGGTTGGTCACGGCGACCGGCCCGAATCCTCTGCCTCGCTGACCGAGACCTCGGCGTCGCCGAATAGGGTTGACCCCGATGTCGAGGATCCTGGTAACGGGCATGTCGGGAACAGGGAAGTCGTCAGCGCTCGCCGAGCTTGGCCGACGCGGCTACCAGGTCGTCGATACGGATGACCCGGGCTGGCGCGAGTACCGGCCGTACCCGGAACCCATGGACGAACTCCACCGCGGCGAGTATCTCTGGATCGAGGATCGGATGAGCGAGCTGTTGCAGTCCGACGATGGTCCCTCGCTCTTTGTTGGCGGGGGCGTGAGGAACCAGGCGGTGTTCTACGACCGTTTCGACGCGGTCGTGTTGCTCAGCGCTCCTGCGGACGTGATCCTGGAGCGCGTCTCACGCCGCTCGACGAACACCTACGGGAAGAGTTTGCTCGAACGAGCGGAGATCCTGGCCGACCTCGCCGAGGTGGTGCCGGTGCTCAGAGAGGACTGCACGCATGAGCTGGATGCCAGCCGGCCCCTCGATGAGGTCGTCGCCGACTTGATCGCGATCGCAGAGCGCACCACGCCGAGGTTCTAGTCGCCGCTGGTCGCGCTCTGCATCTGGGCGAGCTGCTGTCGTTGCCACTCATAGACATCCGGCAACCATTCCTTGCCGAACGTGGCCGACGGGCCGATGCGCGGGTCGTCGGGATCATGACCATCGCGCATTGCCTGCACGTACGCGCGATCCAGGTTGATCCTCGCGCGCACCTGATCCGCGCCGCCGACGGACCCGTGGCCGGGAATGACGACATCAACTTCGTCCGCCACTTCCTCGAGCCGTCGCAGCCCAACGAGATAGTCCTCGATCGGATCCGCGGCGGCCAGGTCGGGAAACGGAATCAGGATGTCGGAAAGCATGTCGCCGGCCACGAGCACGCTGCTGTCCTCGACCAGCAGCGCGGCATGGCCCTGCGCGTGCGCCGGATGCTCGATGATCCGGACTCGAGGGCCATCCCAGGGAACCTGCGCCGTTCCGGCAGCCAAACCCGTGATCAGGCCGAACCGATCCAGCGGAATCTGGTCGGCAAGCTCCGGCGGTAGCCCTTCGGCGGCACGGGCCTCCCAGTCCGCGTCCGACAGCAACTCCTGCATGAAGGTTGCGCAGCGGGCTGTGCCGTATCGCGGCGCTTCGCCGAGCTCGGCGAGCCACAGCACGTGATCCCAATCGGGATGCGTCGCGAAGCCCGCCACAACGGGCTGGCCCAACTCGCGAAGGTCGTTCGCGAGGCAGGCCATTTCGTCGCCCGTGATGCCTGGGTCGATCAGCAACACGCCAGCCTGGCCCTGCACGACAACGGTGTTGTTCTGGAGCAACTCGCTCTGGTGGACCAGCACACCCTCTGCGACCTGGGTCAGCATGAGGCTCCTTCCGCGTGCGGCGGACTGGTTCTGGTGCCCCCAAGGGGATTCGAACCCCTGATCTCCACCTTGAAAGGGTGGCGTCCTAGGCCTCTAGACGATGGGGGCGGGGCGTGGGCGTCCGAGTTTAGCAGCGACCTCGGTTCGGCCGATCAGGCCGCAGCGAGCAGGCCGAGCACGATCGCCGCTGCCAGCGACCCGGCCGCGCCGAGGACGAACAGGCCGCCGACGAACGCGATGAGCATCGCCCACCCGAGTCGGCCGCCCCTGCCGAGGCGCACTGAGGATCCGGCCATCCCGAAGCCAAGGACGCCGAGGCAGACCGCGAGCACGGCGAGACCGCTGACGATGAGGGCGAGCTTGATCGACGAGCTCTCGATGAACAGTCCGTAGAGGACGACGGCGCCGGCCGCGATCGCCAGCGCCAGCATCAGGAAGCGGAGCAGGGTCATGCCAGAAGACCACCGAGCAGCACCACTCCGCCGGATCGACCGGCCAGCTGGATTGACATCGAACCGTCGTCATCGAGGTTCACGCGAGGCGCTTCCAAACCTGGAAGGCTGACCGGCTGAAGGTCGGTGCCGCGACGGTGGTCGGTGCCTCGTCTGTGGTCGGTAGGAACGGTGAGCTGGGCGGTTTCGTCACCCGCGTTGAGCACGACGAACGCCTCGGCGTCTGAGGCGAAGCGGCCGTAAGCGACGGCATTGCCCGCCGCGGCAAGCGTCCGGAACTCGCCGTGGCGCAGGACATCGTGCGCGCGCCGGAGCGCGATCGCGGCGCGACTGAAGTCGTGCAGCTGGACGTTCCAGCGCGATTCGTCCCACGGGAAGGCGCGCCGGCAATCCGGATCGTGGCGCCCCTCGACGCCGATCTCGTCCCCGTAATAGATACACGGCGCGCCGGGCAGAGTCATCGTCACCAAGAGTGACAGCATGAGCGACGCTACGTCGCCGCCGGCGAGCGTCAGGAAGCGCGCCGTGTCGTGGCTGCCGAGCAGGTTGAGCTGGGCATCGACGACCTGCGGCCGGTAGTTGGTCATCAGCTGCTCGAGTCGGGCGCCAAAGGCGGGACCGTCCATTGGGCGCACGAATTCGCGGTACTCGTGTTGTGTCGCGACAACTGCCATGTCCAGCTGACGAGCGGCGGTGAACGAAAGCAGCGCCTCGGTCAAGGGATAGTTCATCAGCGCGTCGAACGTGTCGCCAGTGACCCATTGCGGCTTCTCGCGCCAGATCTCGCCGACGATGTACGCCTCCGGGTTGATCGCCCGCACGCGGGTGCGGAACTCACGCCAGAAACCGGCATCGATCTCTTCGGCCACGTCCAGGCGCCAGCCGTCGATACCGAAACGGAGCCAGTGCTCGGCGGCCGTCATCAGGTGCTCGCGCATGTGCGGGTTGTTGGTGTTGAGCTTGGGCAGCGCGGGCAGGTCCCACCACGCGGTGTAGCCCAGGTGACGTTGGCTCACGTCGCCGCGATGGGCGCCTGCCTGTGGGTCCGCTGCCATCTGGCGCCACTCGTCGGCCGACGGGTATGGCCGCAGGTCCCGACCCGAGGCCAGGGCCTGATGATCGACGTAGAACCAGTCGACATAGGGCGAGCGGGCGCCGTTTTCGACGACATGGTGGAACGGCCAGAAGCCGCGGCCCGAGTGGTTGAACACACCGTCGAGAACCACGCGCATATCGCGCGCGTGGCACTGGTCGAGCAGCTCGCGCAGTCCTGCATCGCCACCGAGCAGCGGGTCGACCTGGAAGTAGTCGTAGGTGTGGTAGCGGTGGTTCGACGCCGAGGAGAAAATCGGCGTCAGGTAGAGAGCCGTGATTCCCAGGTCAGCCAGGTAGTCGAGCCGTTCGACGACTCCGAGCAGGTCCCCGCCCTTGAATCCGTTGTTTGTCGGCGGCGCGTCCCACGGCTCGAGTGGACCCGGTTTGATCACCCGTGCCGAGGACGCGAAACGGTCGGGAAAGATCTGGTAGAAGACTGCGTCGGCGACCCAGCCGGGCGGATCCTCGAAGGCGCCTGGAGCTACTTCACGCCGCCGATCGTGAGGCCCGAGATGATGTACTTCTGGAGCAACAGGTACACGAGCGAAACCGGCAGCGCGAACAGGATGGCGAAGGCGGAGAAGGCCGCCCAGGGCGTCTGCGTCGCGAACTGGCCGACCATTCCGTTGAGCGCGATGGCCAGCGTGTATTGCTCCACGTCGCCGGTGAGGAAGATGACCGAGTAGTAGTACTCCGTCCAGCCGGCGACGAAGCCAAGGAAACCGGTCACCGCAAGCGCCGGCACGGAGAGCGGCAGGATGATCAATCGGAAGGCTTGGTTGCGTGTCGCTCCATCCACCGCTGCCGCTTCCTCGAGATCCTTGGGAATCGTGTCGAGGTAGCCCTTCAGGTTCCAGATCGCGAACGGCAGCAGGCCCGAGATGATCGCGATGCCCACGCCGGCGAGCGATTGACGCAGGTTGAAGTCCCCAACCTCGAACTGGCCGAGCTGGATGTAGAGCGGAACGATGCTGACGACTGGCGGCAGCATCAGCACGGCGAGGATGCCGAGCATGAGCACCGAACGGAAGCGGAAGTGCAGGCGCGAGAAGGCATACGCCGCCGCGACTGCAAGCAGGACGGAAATCGCGGCCACGCTCGTGGCCAGCAGGAAGCTGTTCTTGGCCAGGTCGAAGAACGAAATGGGGTTGATCGTCGGCTGGCGAATGACCTCGGCGAAGTTGTCGAGCGTGGCGCCGCTCGGAATGAGGCCGGCCGGGCGCAGACGGTCGGTCGGATCGAGGGCGAGGCTAAAGACCCACAGGAGCGGCAGCAGGACCGAAAGGGCGATGAAGATGCAGACCGCCTGCAGGACCAGCTGCTTGCGCAGCGGCAGCGGGCGACCCTTGTCCTGACGGGTCCTGGCGGTCGATCGACCCCAGAAGCGCCGACGCGTCTCGGCGATCGCGGGCTGGGTCATGTGTCGTAGCTCGCAGTCGCCTTGGTCACCCTGTTGAAGAGCAGGGTGATGGTCAGCAGGATGAAGAACATGAACACGGAGAAGGCGGCCGCGACACCGAACAGCTGCCGATCGTTGACCAGGCGGAACGCCTGGGTGACGAGCAGCTCGGTTCGTCCGCGCGGCTCCCCGGCGGTCATGAAGTAGGTCAGGTAGAACAGGTTGAAGGTGACCACGAAGCCGTACACCGCGTAGGGAATCATCGCCGGTCTCAGGAACGGGATGGTGATGTGCCGGAACTTCTGCCAGCCCGACGCACCGTCCATCTCGGCGGCCTCGTACAGCTCGCCCGGGATTGACTGCAGCGCACCGGTTGCGACGACCGAATTGAGCGGCCACCCAAGCCACGTATTGGCGGTCAACAGCGCGAAATAGGCGAGTGGCAGGGGGATGAACGAGATGGGATCCTGGATCTGGCGCAGCCAATCGATTTGAAACGCCTCGCCGGGAATGTGGAACAGGGCGCCGAGACCGGTCAGGCTCTGGTTGATGGCGCCGTCGCTGGTGTCGAACATGTTGCGCCAGACGGTGGCGACGATGATCGGCGGGATGACCACCGGGATGATGTAGATCGCACGGTAGATGCCCCGTCCCCAGAGGCCCCGGGTGTTGAGCAGCACGGCGACGCCGACGCCGATGATGATGTGGATGACGACGTTCGAGAACGCCCAGAAGATGTTGAAGAAGAGCATCCGGAAGAAGTGGAAGTTCGGAATGCCCAGCTGGTCGTTGATGATCCGGAGGTAGTTCTCGAAGCCGATGAAGTCGGCGGGACGGCCTCCCGGAAAGGCGGGCGTGCTGATGATGTTCGGCAGCCGGTAGTCGAAGAAGCTGATCGCCGTCTGGAAGACGAGCGGATAGAAGGTGATGGTGGCCATCACCAGTAGCGCGGGAATGATGTACAGGTAGGCCGTCCGCGTGTCGCGGCCGAAAATCCGCCTGCGCTTTGGTGGGGAGGTCTCCGGAGCGGGCGCCGAAGCAGCCGTCAAATCCCTCTTCCTCGTCTACACAGTTGGTAGGTGCGTGGGGCGCCGCATGCGGCGCCCCACGCAGAACTCAACGTTGCGGGACTTCTATAGCCCGTTGGCGGAATTCATCGATGCGCACGCCGTGGCGACGGCCTCGGTCGGATCTGCACCCGAGTCGAGGACCTCGTTGAGGGCGTTGCCGAAGTTGTCCCAGAAGGCGCCCAGCTGCGGCGCCTGGGGACGAAGCGCACCACTCTCGACCGCCGCAGCGAACTGCGCGCTTACCTCATTGGAGGACGGCGGCACGTTCGGGTTGCTCGGAATGTGGTACGCCGTCTCGGCGTAGATGGCCTGGATGTCAGGGGCGACCATGCGATTGGCGAACGCGGTCGCCAGCGCCGGATCATCTGCATATGGATTGATGTTGTATCCGTCAACGCCGGTCATCGGGAGCGCCGGACCGGAGGGACCAGCGGGCATCGCCGCGACAGCGATGGTGCCCGGTTCCTCGGCGTAGCCGCCCGCTGCCCACGGACCGTCAACGATCATGTCGAGCTCGCCGGCCTTGAAGTCGGCAGCCATGTCGTCGTAGGCGGGGTAGAAGGTTGCACCGGCAGCCTTGAGGTCGGCCAGGTACTGCATCGACTCGGCGACACCGCCCTGATCGGCGATGCACCGGCCGGTGTCGTCCATCAGCTGGCCACCAAAGCCGCCCCACCAACCGAAGTTGTGATAGATGCCCTGCAGCAGGCCGAGGCGAGTGCCGCCTTCGACGGCAGCTGTCAGCTCCTCGGTCGTGGCAGGAGCCGCATCGACCGTTTCGGTGTTGTAGTACAGCGCGACTGCCTTGAGTGACTCCGGCACCTGCCAGACGCCGGCCTCGCCAGCAGTCGTGGTGTAAGACGAGCCCTGGATGGCCAGGTCCGAGAAGGACGCGGTGTCCAGGTCCGCACTCACGTTCTGAAGGAGCGGGACTTCGGCCAGCTCCCACATCGAGTCATTCGGGGCGATGAACAGGTCCGGGTCACCGTTGGCGGCCGACAGTCGGTAGACCTGGAACAGCGAGTTGAAGTCGAGGCCGACCACGTCGACCTTGAGGCCCGGGTTCTCGGCACATACGACAGCCAGGCCCTCAGCCAGTGCGTCGGCCTCAGTGCCGGCACCTGAACCGTACGAGTGCCACAGGGTGATCTCGCCGGTCAGCTCGCCACCCTCACCACCGCCGGCGCATGCCGTCGTGGGCGGAGGGGCGGTTGGATCGGGCGTGATCGAGGGGACCTCGCTCGGCGCGTCAGACGGTGCGTCAGACGGTGCGTCGCTGGGCGCATCCGACGGTGCGTCCGACGGTGCGTCGCTGGGCGCATCCGACGGTGCGTCCGACGGTGCGTCGCTGGGCGCATCCGACGGTGCGCTGGATGCAGTGCCAGCCGGTGTGCCGCTCGGAGCAGTCGTTGCTCCGCCGCCGGTACACGCAACCAAGACCAGGACGAGCGACGCAAGCGCGGCGCTCAACTTCAGATATTGAGACATCTGGTTGGTAATTCCTCCTCTGGCGGCCGTCGCACGGATCGACGACCTATGAGCGTTGGTTGATCGCATATCTCGTGCGCCAAATGCGCGCCTATCGGGCCGCGATCCATCTCACCCGTATCAGACGACGCTGGCCACCTCCTGACTCCGGTTGCCCGGCGGCGCCGTCGACTGACGGACAACTAGGCGGGTTTCGAGGACACGGTGTTCACCGCCTCCAGTGCCTTCGGGATCGAGTGTCCCGAGCAACATCTGAGCCGCCTCTTGACCCTTGCGTCGCACCGGCTGGTGGACGGTGGTGAGTGGCGGATCGGTGAAGCGAGTGATGGGTAGGTCGTCGAAGCCGACGACGCTCAGATCACGCGGCACCGACAGCCCGAGCTGGCGTGCCGCCTGGAGTACTCCGGCGGCGACCGCGTCGCTCATCGCCAGGACTGCGGTTGGCCGCAGGCCGTCTTGCCAGGCCTGCAGAAATGCGGTCTCGCCGCCGTCGAAGGTGGCCGGAGAGAGCCGCACGTGATCCGGCGCGACCGGGACGTCGAACTCCTCCAGGGCGAGGCGGTAGCCGCGCATGCGGCGGCCCATGACGCTGCCTTCATCGTCCTGTGCCTCGGACGGGTGGAGAGTCACGATCAGGACGTCGCGATGGCCGAGCTCGAGCAGGTGGTTGGCCGCGGCGAACGCGCCACTCGTGTCATCTACCTCGATGGCGCCGTGCTCGGGCCACGCCGGAGCATCGACGAGCACCGTCGGCAAGCCGGCACGCCGGATTGACTCGACCTCCGGATGGTGACGGTCGAGGCCAATGACAATCACGCCATCGACGGTCGCCCTGGCCATGGCCCGCTCGAGCGAGCCGTGCAGCGGCGAGATGAACAGCAAGCCGAAGCCGCGGTCCTCGGTCACCGTCGCAACACCCTCGGCGAAGAGCGAGAAGAATGGGTTCGCAAAGGCCTGCGCGAGCGGCTGCGGGGAAAGGATGCCGATCATCGCCGTCGAGCCGGCGGTCAGCATGCGCGCCACGGGATGCGGTCGATAGCCAAGCGCGGTGGCCACCTGCCGAATCCGATCGGCGGTCTCGGGCCGTAGTCGGTCGGGGCTGTTGAAGGCAAACGAAACGGCCGCCTTGCTCACGCCAGCCTCGCGGGCGACATCGGCTATTCGCGCTCTGGGCGTTGGTTGCTCGTTCACGCTATCGCTCACGCTCACGGTTCACGGTCACGGCACGGGCCACGCAGACATTCAACCGGTTTAGCAAACCGGTTTAGGGCAACCTAGCGAGCGAAATATGCGCCTGTCAAGAGCAGTTCTCGGAAGGTGCGAGAATCACGCTTCGTGCTCGAATTGATCCGCGGAATGCCCAACGGCGTCCGCATCGTTCTCGTCTTCGGCTTAACGCTGCTGGCTGGCGTCGGCCTCACCCTGCCCCTCATCGTGCAGCAGGCGGTTGAAGCACCGATATCGGCCCTCGGCCTGCTGTGGATGCTGCTGCTCGCCTACCTCGTCTTCACCCTGACGCTCATCCTGCAGCGCAAGCAGGCGGCCTGGATGCTCAGTCTTGGCCTGGCGACGCTCAGTCTGCCGCTGGCGGCAATCCTGTTCTTCTGGGCCGGCGCCATCGGGCTGGCGGTCGGTGTCGGCCTGGCCGTGCTCCTGTTCCTGGCACTACGCGGGAGCGCCGTTCGCGCGTGGTTCAGCGAGGAATGAGATCGGATTGCGAAGTGTCTGTAATCAGGCACGGAACTCGCCGCTGCCGTAGGCTTTCACGAAACTGACCCTTATCCGCGCTCGCGCGCGACGAAGGAGACTTCCCCACTTTGGCTAAACGCTCACGTAGACCCACGCGCGGCGAGCCCGTCTCGCCCGCTGCCGCCGCTCCCGCCGCTCCCAAGCCGGTCGCGACGACCAAGCCCGCGGCGACCACCCCTCCGACGACGCGCTCGACGCGTGTTCGCTCCCGACGCTCCCGCGAGCAGAGCTTCTTCGAGCGCTACCGGCCGCTGATCATCGGCGGTGCCGCGGTTGTCGGCTTGCTGTTCGTGGTCTGGATCTTCTTCCAGTCCTCGGCCCGTGCGGGCTACAGCTGCGACAGCCTGCTCCAGCCGGGGCCGGTCGAGTCGATAACGCCTCGACCACCCACTCCTACCCCGACGCTCAGCCCCAGCCCGTCGCCGATACCATCGGCTTCGCCCTCCGGATCGCCGGCCGCATCGGGATCGCCCGACGCATCGGGTTCACCTGCTGCGTCCGGGTCACCTGCCGCCTCGGCCTCGCCGACCGCGTCGGCCTCGCCGTCAGCGTCACCGTCGCCGGAGCCGACTCCGGTTGCCGATCCAACGCCAAGGCTCGGCTTCACGACGACGATGCACGGCAACGCGCACGTGAGCACGTCGACGAACATCAACTACGCGTTCTGCCCACCGACTTCGGGCGACCACTACAACGCGGCCGCTCGCGGACCGATCCGCGCTGGGGTGTACCCCGAAAACGAGGAGCAGGTCCCCGGCGGTTGGGTCCACAACCTGGAGCACGGCTACACCGTCGCCCTGTATCGCTGCACCGGCCCGGACGACTGCCCTACCGAAGAGGAGCTTGCGCAGATGCAGGCTTTCTACGACCAGGCTCCGGACTCCGGCACGGCCGCCTGTCCGACCAAGGTCGTCGTGGCACGTTTCGACCAGATGGAGAAGCCGTTCGCCCTGCTCGCTTGGGGCCGTGCGCTGCTGCTCGATGAATTTGATCTCGACACGGCACTCACATTCGCCCAACAATGGACGAACCATGACTCCGTGCCCGAACCGGCTGCCTGCTGAGGTGACAACCCCAATTCGATGACCACCCAACCGGCGGCAGTGGTCGATACCCCGCCGGTGGGCACCACCATGCGTGCCCTGGTCAAGGAGCGTGCCGAGCCCGGCGCGCAGATCCGCGAGGTCCCGGTGCCGGAACCGGGACCGGGCGAGCTGCTCATCCGTGTCGAGGCGGCCAGCGTGTGCGGCACTGACGTGCACATCGAGCGCTGGGACCCTTGGGCACAGGAGAACTTCGGGCCGCCGCCCATGATCTTCGGCCACGAGATGGCCGGCACGGTCGTTGCGCGCGGCCCGGGCGCGACACGTGTCCCGGTCGGCGAGACGGTCGCCGTCGAGACGCATTTCGTCGATTGGACGTGCTACCAGTGCCGCACGGGCCGCGCCCACGTGTGTCAGAACATGCGCATCCTGGGCGTGCATCGACCCGGCTCGTTCGCCCAGTTCGTGGCAATCCCCGAGGTGAACGCCTGGGTCGCCGAGGGTCTCGCCCCGGAGATCGCCGCTCTCCAGGAGCCACTCGGCAACGCCGTTCATGCCGCGTTCGTCGAGGACGTCGCTGGCCAGACGGCAGTGGTCACCGGCTGTGGCCCCATCGGACTGATGAGCATCGCCGTGCTCAAGATGGCCGGCGCCCGTGCCGTGTACGCGACGGATCTGAACGAGGAGCGGCTGGACCTGGCGCGCCAAATGGGCGCCGACCTGGCGCTCGACGCGCGCGACAACGTGGTCGAGCGGCTCCGGTCGGAGACAGACGGCGACGGCGTCGACATCGTGCTCGAGATGTCTGGATCGGCCGCGGCGCTGCACCAGGGCCTGGCGGTGGTCACGAACGGTGGTCGGGTGTCGCTGCTCGGAACGCACACCGCCCCGGCCACGCTCGACCTGTCGCAGGAGATCATCTTCAAGGGCGTCCGCCTGTACGGCATCACCGGCCGGCGCCTGTGGGACACGTGGTACCGAACCACCGCCCTGCTCGAGGAGGGCCTCGACATCGCTCCGATCATCAGCCACCGGCTGCCGCTGTCCGAGTACGAGCAGGCTTTCGACCTGGTCGCGTCCGGGCACGCCGGTAAGATCGTTCTCTTGCCACAGGAGTAAGCAAATGACGGCATACGGCGGAACCGTGACCACCGCGGAGCCGACAACTCGCACCGACCCGCTCGCCTACCTGGGCGAAGAGATCGACGACCTTCGCGCCAAGAACCTCTACCGGCCGTTGCGAATCATGAGCGGCGCGCAGGCGGTACACACCACTGTCGACGGGCGGCCGGTCATCAGCCTTTCGTCAAACAACTATCTCGGCCTGACTACCCACCCGCACCTCGTTGCCGCTGCCGAGAAGGCCGTCCGCGAGCTCGGCGTGGGGACGGGCGCCGTACGCACCATCGCCGGCGCGACCGAGCTGATCGACGAGCTCGAGCGGCGGCTGGCCGATTTCAAGCACGTCGAAGCGGTACTGACGCTTCAATCGGGACTGACCGCAAACAGCGGCACGATCCCGGCAATCACGACCGAACAAGATCTGATCGTTTCGGACGAGCTCAACCACGCCTCGATCATCGATGGGGTTCGCTTGTCTAAGGCATCTCGTGCCGTGTTCCCGCATCGAGACGTCGACGGGCTGGAGAAGGTGCTGCGCGATGCGCGCGCTTCCGGAGGCCCGAAGGGCGCGTATCGAACGATCCTCGTCATCACCGACGGCGTCTTCTCGATGGACGGCGACATTGCCCCGCTGGCCGGCATCTGCGACGTCGCCGATCGGTACGAGGCGGCAGTGATGGTCGACGATGCCCATGCATCGGGCGTGCTCGGTCGCCAGGGCCGCGGCACCGTCGACCACTTCGACCTCCACGGCAGGGTCGATATCCAGGTTGGGACACTTTCCAAGGCGGTCGGGGTGATGGGCGGATACATCGCTGGCCGGCAGCACCTCAAGGACTACCTGACCCAGCGCTGTCGAACGCTGCTCTTCTCGACCTCGCAGCCGCCCGCGGTGGCGGCCGCATGCATCGCCGCGATCGACGTGATGGAGAACGAGCCGGACCGGCTCGAGCGGCTGTGGGCCAACACGAGGTTCTTCAAGGCGCGCCTGCAGGAGCTCGGCTTCGATACCGGCATCAGCGAAACGCCGATCACGCCGGTCATCGCGGGCGACGAGGCCAAGGCCCAGCAACTGGCGGCAGGATTGTTCGAGCACGGCGTGTTCGCGACGTCGGTCGTCTTCCCGACCGTCGCGCTGGGCAAGGCGCGCGTCCGGACCATCGTCACGAGCGAGCACTCGCGCGACGATCTCGAGACCTGCCTCGCCGCGTTCGCGACCGTCGGCCAGGAGCTGCGGCTCATCTAGGTGCCCGATCGCTGGGTCTGCATCGATGTCGGTGAGACGCTCATCGACGAGACGCGCGTCTGGAACACCTGGGCGCAAGTCCTTGGCGTGACGCCGTTCACGTTCATGGCCGTTCTGGGTGCCGTGCTCGCCCGAGGCGATGACCATCGCGAGGTCTTCGACGATCTCGGCTTCGGCGACTGGCGCGAGCACTACGACACCTTTCGTGCCGCGTACGGAACGTTCCGCGACGAAGACCTCTACCCCGACGCCCTCAGCGCGATTTCGTCGCTGCGCTCCGCCGGTTACCGGCTCGCGATCGTCGCCAATCAGCCGACACCACGCAACGCCGAGCTGCGCGCCATCGGCGTCGAGACAGAGGTGATGGCGATGAGCGACGAGTTCGGCTTCCAGAAGCCCTCGCCCGATTTCTTTCGCCATGCGCTGACGCTCATGGGCTCGTCCGATCCGGCGCAGGTGGCCTACGTTGGCGACCGCGTCGACAACGATGTCCGACCCGCCGCCGAGGCCGGCATGCGACCGATCTGGATCAGACGCGGGCCGTGGGCGCTGCTGGTGCCCGGAGCGCCGCCGCCCTCCGCCCTGATCGTCGATTCGCTCGATGAGCTGGTCGAACGCATCGGAGGCTGGTGGCAGTGAGACTGACGATCGTCGGTTGTGCACCGGCCTACACGCGCCGACCGGGCAACTCCTCGTCCTCGTACCTCGTTGAGCATGCCGGGACGACGATCGCGCTCGACCTGGGCCAGGGCTCGTTTGCCGAGACGTGGCGCTACGGCTCGTTCGCCGACATCTCGGCGATCGCGATCAGCCATAACCATGCCGATCACAACGTGGACCTCATCCCGCTTCGCCACTGGGTGCGCTTCCAGAACAAGGGCTACGGCCCGGCGCTGTTCGCGCCGCGTGAACTCAGATCGCGAATCGGTCAATTCCAATCCGACCCGGAGTTCATGTCCGACTTCGCCGGCGAAGCCCTTGCGCCACGGATGTTCGCCGTCGGCAACCTCGTCATCCAGGCGGCTCCGGTGACGCACATACCGGACAGCTACGCGTTCCGCATATCGGCCTCTGCCGATCCAACCGCGCCGGGCCTCGTCTACTCGGGCGACTGCGGACGCGCCGACGACCTGCTGCCGCTCGTCCGCCGCGGCGACACGCTGCTATGCGAGTCCGCGTTCGGAGCGCAGCAGTCGGATCCTGTCGGCATCCATCTGACTGCCGGCGAGGCGGCACGCGTCGCGCGCGAATCCGGCGCCGAGCGGCTGATCCTGACCCACATCCTCGATCGCGAGGATCGGAATGCCGTGCTCGCAATCGCGCGCAACGCCGTGTCCGGCAAGGTCGAATTGGCCGAACCGGGCCTGACGATGGATTTCTGACCGTGGATATCTGACCGTCCTCTACCCGAGAGGCCCCATCCACCGATCCGACTAACTATCCGGAGCTGGTGCATACCGGTGGTGGTCGTGCGCGGTCGTGCGCGGTCGTGCGCAGTGTTGGTCTTGCGCGGTGGTGGTCGGGCACGGTATTGGTCGGGCGCCAGAAGGTCCGCCCATCCACCCAGGCAGGATTGTTAGTCGGATCTACGGATAGAGGTCGGAGGACAGCCTGATCCGCTAGGCTCCAGAGCATGGCCACGCTCCGCGATCTCGTCACTCAGCGCATCGCGTCCGCGCTCGACGCCGCGTTCGCTTCGGGCGCGCTCGTCACGCCGGACGAGGCCGTGCTGCTGCCCGACATCGAGATCGCACGCCCGCAACAGGCCGAGCACGGCGACTACGCCACCAACCTCGCGCTGCAGCTCGCCGGGAAGCTGCGCAAGCCGCCGCGCGACGTCGCCGCGGCCCTGGTCGAGGCACTCGCGGCGAGTGCGGACGATCCGCTCGTGGCACGCGCCGAGGTGGCCGGCCCGGGCTTCGTCAACCTGTGGCTGGCGCCGGCGCACGTCGAGGCGGCCGCCGACGCAATCCGCTCGGCCGGCACGCAGTACGGCCGCTCCGAGGCCGAACATCCACTCAAGATCAACGTCGAGTTCGTCTCGGCCAATCCGACCGGCCCGCTGACAGTCGGCAACGCGCGCGGCGCGTTCGTCGGCGATCTGCTCAGCCGAGTGCTCGAAGCGGCCGGCCACACGATCACGCGCGAGTACTACTTCAACGACTCGGGCAGCCAGGTCGAGCGGCTCGGCCAGTCGGTCCTGGCTGTGCGCAATGGCCAGCCGGTCGCCGAGGATGGCTACCACGGCGACTACGTCAAGGACCTCGCCGAATCGCTGCCCGCGGATGTCGAGGGGAAGGCGCTTGAAGACACGGCGATGGGCGGCTGGATCGTCGGGGAGTGGGCGTCGGAGCAGATCCGCGCCGGCATCGAGCGCAGCCTCGCGAATCTCGGGGTCCGCTTCGACGTGTGGAAGAGCGAGGGGTCGCTGCACACCGAAGGTTGGGTCACCCAGGGTGTCGATCGGTTGCGCGAGGCCGGCCAGCTGTACGAGCAGGACGGCGCGCAGTGGTTCAACTCGACTGCCTATGGCGACGACAAGGACCGCGTCGTGTATCGCTCGAGCGGCGAGCCAACCTATTTCGCGTCTGACATCGGCTACGTGGTCGAGAAGTTCAGTCGCGGCTTCGATGAGCTGATCTACGTCTGGGGCGCCGACCACCACGGCACGATCGCGCGACTGCACAACGCTGCGCAGGCACTTGGATTTGACCCCGACAAGGTGATCGTGCTGCTCGTCGCCTGGGTGCGCTTCGTGGTCGACGGCGTGGAGGCGTCGATGTCCAAGCGCTCCGGCAAATTCATCACCCTCGACGATCTGCTGGCCGAGGTGGGACCGGATGCCGCACGCTGGTTCTTCGCGTCACGCGCGCCCTCGACGGGCATCGACTTCGACATCGAGCTGGCGCGCAAGCAGTCGAGCGAGAACCCGGTCTTCTACGTCCAGTATGCCCACGCCCGGATCAGCTCCATCCTGCGCAAGGCAGCCGACGAGGGACTGGCGCCGGCCGATTCAGTCGCGGGCGGGTTGGCCGACGATCCGGTTGCTCTCGGGCTGGCCAAGGAGCTGCTGACGCTGCCCGACATCGTCCGTGACGCGGCGAAGGAACGCCAGACGCAGGCGGTCACCACCTTCGCGACGGAGCTGGCGACGACCTTCCACGCCTTCTACCGCGACCGCCGCGTCGTCGACAAGGACGACCCTCAGACGTCAGCCACTCGACTTGCACTTGTCGATGCGACGCGGGTGACGCTTGCTAGTGCGCTCGGCCTGCTCGGGATATCCGCTCCCGAATCCATGTAGTGGAGGCCATCGCCTACTGAGTCAACTGGCTGAGGACTGCCGCGTCGTTGGCGATGGCCACCTCGCGATGGAGCGGGCCCCCGCTACCGGCCTCGACGACCATGAACCCGTCGAAGGAAGACAGCAGCTCGACCATGCGAGTTTCGAATTCGACGGCGTCCGATTCCGTGTCCCATGCCGTCTGCCACAGGATCCCCCAATCGCCATCGGTGTTCTCGTACATGTTCAGGCGGTCGCCGCCCCAGCCTTCGGCGATCTCGGCGTGCGGCCAGGTCACCGGCATTCCGGGGAGGCTGAACGGAGGCTCCTCGCCGCCGGTCGCCAGAACCTGGACGAGCAGCTCGCCCATCGTCTGCTCGTAGACAAGCGACCAGCCGTCACCCAGCGTGGCGGAGATGTCTTCCAGGGTGACGTCGACCGGCAGCTCCTGGTCGTAGAACTTCTGTGGATGGAGGATCTGCTCGGTCGAGGCCGGCGGCGTCTGGAGCGCGCCATCGACCGCCTCGAAGCCACCCAGGCCCCACACCTCGTTGATGAACAGGAATCCCTCGGTATACGGGAACTCGAGCTGGCGACGGAGTACGAGAGGCATGTCCGCCAGCACATCGTCGTCCAGACCCGAAAGCGACGCCGTCAGGATCTCGAGTAGCTCGGACTGGCTCAGGCTCTGGACCGCCCATTGCTGCATCGTCAGCGTCGCGTCGCCCTCGATGGCCGATAGCTGTGCCAGCGCGGCGTCGCCCTCGGTCAGGTCGGTAATTCGGTTGCCCTCGAGGTCGAAGTGCTGATCCTGCAGGGCGTGGGTGTATTCGTGCGAGACGAAGACCTTGTCCAGGGCTCCGAAAGGCTCGTCGCGCTCGATGATGTAGAAGCGGCCTTCCTCGGGAACGTAGTAGGCCGCCACCTGGCCGCCGTACAGCTCCTCCAGCAAGGCGTCGAGGCTGACGTCGTCAGGCAGCAGGCCCAGCCGCTTGAGCAGCCGCTCCTCTGCCGCGCGCACTTCGGCCGGCACTTCCTCCTCGTCCATCTCCATCAGGTCCTGCTGGAACTGCTCGCGCGAGATGAACTCGTAAGGCACGTCCTCGAGCGCCTCGAGCTGGCGGATGGGCGGAACCTGCTCGAGGACCGCGTCGATCTCGGCTGCCAGGGCCGGGTCGATCGATGCCGGCGGCTCTGAAGGGCCGCCGGGTGTCTCCGTCGGCGCATCGGATGAGCCGGGCGTCTCGGTCGGCGATCCGCTGGGCAAATCCGTCGGCGGGGCGTCCGTCCCGCTTGGAGCGGCCGAGGGCGCGAGGGTGGGCGTCGACTGAGCGCCGGTTGGCGTGACGACGGGCGTGACGCTGGTGCACGCCACGGAGATCGCGCCGACCAGGGCAAGCGCGAACAGAGAGCGAGGGAATCGGGTCATGTCCGCATTGTGCCAGCCCGCGCGCCGTTCGCCGTTTCTCAATTGATGTGCGTTTCTTCACCGTCTGCCCTCTGGTGGCTTCACGCTTGGTCCGTATCTTTTGATGAGCGGAACAGAGAAGCATCGCTTCCCGTTCCCTCTCCCTCCCTCGGAACGAGGGGCGCCAATTGGGCAGGCGCCCCTCGTTTCTTTTTGTGTCGGTCCGCGTCGGTGCCAGGACCCGGCCGCCTTCGGCTCAGGCTGCGACAATCGGGCTGATGGAGATCGTTTCATTTGGCGACACCTGCCTGCGACTACGTGGCCGCGAGGGCGTCGTCGCGGTAGACGCCTTCCCGCGCATCGTCGGACCGACTGGACGCGGGATGACCGCCGACATCGTCACGTTCAGTCACATTGACGGGCAATCGACGCTCGGCTTGGGATCTGGCACGGCCAACGGCAAGGGCAAGCGCAAGGGAACGGCGCGGCCCGACGGCCACGTCATCCCGACCAGCCTCGAGCCGGCGTTCGTCCTCGACGCGCCCGGCGAGTACGAGGTTCACCAGGTGCTGATAACCGGTGTGCGCACGTTCCGCGACGAGCAGCAGGGCGCCGAGCGCGGCAATAACACCTGCTTCGTGTTCGAGCTCGACGGATTGCACGTCGCCCATCTCGGCGACCTGGGCCACGTCCTGAGCGATGACGAAGTCGGCGAGGTTGGCACGGTCGACATCGTCTGCGTACCCATCGGTGGCTCGCTGCACGCGGCGCGGGCAGCTGAAGTTGTCACCCAGCTGGGCGCCAACGTGGTCGTTCCGATGCCGCTCGATAGTGCCGCCGAGCCCGACGAGATGGCGCGCTTCCTGCACGAGATGAGCGTCCAGCACAGCGATCCGGTGCCCAAGCTTGCGTTGACCCACTCTTCGCTGCCGACCGAGACGACGGTCGTCCTGCTCGAGGCACGCGGCCGAACCTGAGCCGTCGCACCTGGGTCAGCCCGGGTCAGGCCTCGTAGACGACGCGCCCGCGCTTGACGACGGCACGCACGAGATCGGCGCCCAGCCAATAAGGCAGCAGCGCGTGCGAGTCCGGCTCCCAGACGACGAGATCGGCGTGCTTGCCAACCTCGATCGAGCCGTGGCTGTCGGCCATGCCGAGCGCCGCCGCGGCGTTGATCGTCGCGGCGGCGAGTGCCTCGGCCGCCGAGAGCCCCAGCCGATGGACAGCGAAGGCCAGGGCCAACTGCGCGTTCGGCGCCGGCGACGTACCAGGGTTGAAGTCGGTGCCGATCGCGACGGGCACTCCCCGATCGATCAGACGCCGCGCGGGTGCGTAGGCAGGCTCATTGAGGTAGAAGCTGGTCAGCGGCAGCAGAGTGGCCACCACCGGGCGATCCGAGTCGGCCGCCTTGCCGAGCGCGTTGATGCCATCGTCCGAGATCGCACCGAGGTGATCGGCCGATAGCGCGCCGACCAGCGCCGCCAGCTGCGCGCCGCCTGAGTCGTTGATCTCGTCGGCGTGTAGCCGCGCGGCGAGGCCAAGCTCCTGTGCGCGCACGAGCAGACGTCTGGAGTCCTCCGCCTCGAACACGCCGCGCTCGCAGAAGACGTCGCATGACGTGGCTATGCCCTGCTCGGCGACACGCGGTAGCTGGTCGTCGATGACGCTGTCGAGGTACGCCCGGGCCGCATCCGGCAGCTCACGAAACTCAGGCGCGATCGCGTGAGCACCAAGGAACGTGGGCACGATCTCTACCGGCCCCTCGGCTCCCAGCCGTGCCGCGAGCTCGAGCAGGCGCAGCTCCGTATCCATGTCGAGCCCATAGCCCGATTTGACTTCGGCCGTGGTAACGCCGTGGCTGAGCATCTCGGCAAGCCAGCGCCGACCGTTGTCCAGCAGCTCGTCGTCTGACGCGGCGCGCGTCTGGCGCACGGTCTGGAGGATGCCGCCGCCCGCGGCAAGGATCTCGAGATAGCCGTGACCACGCTGGCGCAGCTCGACCTCGGCATGACGCGTGCCGGCGAAAAGCAGATGCGTGTGCGGATCGACCAGCCCGGGCGTGACCAGGCCGCGCTTCGCGTCGTAGCGCGCGATGGCGCCCTGCGCGATGCCCATCCATTCGACCTGTCGCTCGACCTCGTGGAGCGGCCCAACGGCCACGATGCGACCCTCGAACGCGGCGACCGCCGGACCGGCGGCCGCATCGGCGGAACCAGCGTCGTCCATCAGCAGGCCGATGTCCGATTGCTCGGCACCGCGCCTGACGCCGCCGGCCAGAGTCGCGATCTCGGCCGCGTTGTGGACGAGAAGGCCTCGGCCGCGCTCGGCTGTCATTCGCCGCGATCTGTCGTCATTCGCCGCGCTCCGCCTCGGCGAGTCGCAGCTCGAGCGCCATCGTCGGTTCGAAGTCGCGGATATGGAGCCACGCCGCGGCGGCCGTGATTCGCTCCTCGTCGGCCAACGTCGCGTCGACCCCAATGTGGTTGGCGACTTCGAGTAGCGCGGCGATAGGGGCGAGTCCGATCAGCTCCGATTCGCGCAGCTCGACACCTTGCTCACGCGCCGCTTCTCCGACCGTCTGCCAGACCCGCCAGATCGGGGTGATGGAATGATCAAGCAGGTTCATGGACACCTGTGCGCACTGAAGGTCGTCGAGGAACAGGCCGAGCGCCTGGACGCGCGGCAAACCACCGGTGCGTTCGCGAACCTGGCGCGCGATCGCCTGGGCGAGCGCGATGTCGCGGCTCTCCAGGTTGATGTTGTAGGCGATCAGGAATGGGCGCGCGCCGACCGCTACGGCACCGGCCGTGGCATGCATCAGCGCGGGTCCAAAGTCGGGCATGCGCTCGGGCTGGCCGATCTGCTCCTTCAGGCCCTCGTATTGCGGGCGCCGAATGTCCGCGAGAACCTCGCGATCCGGCCGCAGGGCCGCTTTCGCGTACAGGTAGACCGGCAACTCGAATCTGTGCGCGATCCGCTCACCGAACGCGCGCGCGAGAGCGACGCACTCGCCGAGCGTGGTGTCGCCGAGGGGCACGAAAGGGATCACGTCCACGGCCCCGATACGCGGGTGCTGTCCTTCGTGGCGCTCCATGTCGATCAGCTCGAGGGCCGATTCGAGCGCGTTCTCCATCGCTTCTGAGACGGCCGCGGCCGGTCCGGCGAAGGTGAGCACGCTCCGGTTGTGATCGGGATCCCGCGTCTGGTCGAGAAGGTGAACGCCCGACACCTGGCGCACCCGGGCGGCGATCGCATCGACCACCTCGGGTCGTCTGCCCTCGCTGAAGTTGGGAACGCATTCCACCAGGTCGGTCATTCGAGCGAGAGTCTAAGCCCAAGAGCAATCCACGGGGCGTTATATGAGGCAATCTTTCACTTTGTTGATGTAATACTTGACAAAGTGAAAGTCTAGGTCTACTTTGCCGCCATGGAACGCGACGTAATCTCTACTTGCCCCGTCTGTGAGGGGCGGCTCAAGGTGACCCGGCTGCACTGCTCGACGTGCGGCACGACGATCGAAGGCGACTTCAATGTCGGCCGCTTCGCTCGGCTGAATCGCGAGCAGATGGCGCTGCTCGAGTCATTCCTGCGCTCGCGCGGCAACCTGCGCGAGCTCGAGCGGGAGCTGCGGGTCTCCTATCCCACCGTCCGCAACCGGGTCGAGGCGCTGTTGCGCGCACTCGGGCTGGGCGATGGCACGCCGCTGGCCGAGGAGCCGGTACCACCGGCTGCGCCGGCAATCGACCCTGATCAGCGCCGCGACGTCCTCGAGCGGCTCGCGCGCCACGAGCTGACCGCCGACCAGGCAGCCGCCGCCCTGCGCGGCGAGTTGCCGGTCACGACCACTACGGAGGATTCCTAGATGTCCGACAACGAGCGCTTTGCCGATCCAACCGAGATCCGCCACGTGATCGGCGCTGCGGGCACGTTCAGCCTGCACAACGTTTCCGGCGATGTCGAGATTCGCGGCGTGGACACGGACGAGGTCCGCGTCGTCGCCAGCTCTAGCCATGGGAGCTCGGACACCCTTCCGCTCGTCGTGCGACGCGGCGAGGGCAGCCTTGAGATCAAGATCGAGAACATGGGCCCCGCGCCCAATCACGGCCGCGGTTCAAAGAGCGTCGATTTCGAGATCGAGCTGCCGCGTGGAGCGAACGTCCAGATCAACGGCATCAGCTCGGACATCGAAGCTGCCGGCCTCAGCGGCGACCAGGCGTTCAAGTCGGTTTCGGGCGACATCCAGATCGAAGGTCATGGCGGTCAGGTCTCGCTTGTCACCGTCTCGGGCGACGTCGACCTGACGGCCGATCAACCGGTCTCGGCCGATCTCGCCACGACGTCTGGCGACGTCGAGATCAGCGCCCCGCTGCTGAACGCCCTGCACGTCAAGTCGGTCAGTGGCGATACCCAGATCAAGGCGGCCTTTGCCGCCGGACAGCCACACAGCGTCGAGTCGGTGAGTGGCGACCTCACGGTCCAATCCACGTCTGGCCTGACGCTCGAGATCAAGCGCGGGATGGACGTGGCTACCGGCCGACGACGCCAGCTGGTCTTCGGCGACGGATCGGCGCAGCTCAGCTTCAGAACGCTTTCCGGAGACGCCGACCTCGACTCGAGCACAGAAACCACCGGCCGCGCCCCTGTGGCAACGCCGATGCCCGCAATGCCACCAATGCCGGGTATGACAGCGATGCCACCCATGCCGCCGATGCCACCCATGCCGCCGATGCCGGATGCGCCTGCCGAGCAGCCTGACCCAGCCGAGGACTCGCTCGAGATCCTCCAGGCGCTGGAGCGCGGCGAAATCGACGTCGACGAGGCAACTCGTCGGCTCGAGGGAGCGACCAACCGTGGCTGACGTAGAGAAGATCCTGCGCCTCGTCTCCGAGGGCGTGCTGACGCCCGAGGAGGCAGACGAGATCCTCAACGCCCTCGATGCCTCCGACGCGGCGCCTTCTCCCGGTGCCGCAGCCGCTGGGCGGGCCGGTTCGGCAGCCGACCCTGCCGGCCCGCGCCAGCTGCGCATCGAGGTGACCGAGGCCGGTCGGCGCGTCGTCAATCTGCGCGTGCCGATCAACATGGCCGGCTGGGCGAGCGCATTCCTGCCCGGCTTGTCGGCCGATGAAAGCAACCGCATTCGCAGCGCGATCGACTCGGGTGTCCGTGGCCCGATCGTCGACATCGGTGATGACGAAGGCGGCCGTGTCCTGATCGTCAGTGAGTAGGAAAGGAAGCCGATAGATGTTCATCCTCAAGTCCGACCTGGAAGATCCCTACGTCCCATTCGTTACCAGCCGCCACTCGTCGGTGCCGTACCACGAGATCCGCCACTTGGAGCGACGCGGCAGCCGGCCCCGCCGAGCGGTTGGCAGGGCACTTGTCCGCGCCGGTCTGGCCGTAGCCGGTCTCGGTCACCACGGCAGCCGCTAGCGACGGGCGCGATACTCTCGCAGCTGTGTCGACCATCGAGGACCTTGTCCGGACGATCAATCGCGACCTGAGCCCGGAGTTCGAGGAGCGGCTGCGTGCCGCCCTGGCCAATCAGGACCGCGAGTGGCTCATCGACCAGATCGTTCGACTCTCGCTCGACGCGCACAGCCTCGAGGAGATCGACCGGCGCATTGAGCGCGAGGCCAAGTCACGCGCCCGTGCCGAGCGGCTGGCACGCGTCCAGGCACTCGGCGTCACCGAGCGGACCCTGACGCGCTTCGTAGACGAGTTGGCGGGGGTCTCGCGTGAGCAGCTTCAGGCCGACGGCCGGCTAGCGGCGGACGCGCCAGCCAAAGGGACGTTGCTGCTGACCTCGACTCATCGCTCGGATGCAGGCGAGGAGCTGCTGCTGCTGGCCAAGGACACGCTTTTCGCGCTCCTCTTTGGCGATGAGTCGAGCAACACGCGACTCGATCGCATCCAGCACGAGCTGCTCACCCTCGCCCTGCCACGCGGCAAGGCCGCGGCACTCGATTTCATGCGCGCCTCAACCGAGCTATCGGCCGCGGGCACGTGGCAGGATCCAGACAATGTCTCGAACGACGAGCGCGCCGACAACGTGCTGCTCGAGGTCCAGTTCGGCGAGACCGCCAACGAGCTGGTGGGCCGCGGAATCGTGACCGCGCTATCGCTGATCAACAGCCTGGAGATCAACGAGCAGGTGCTCTACGCGCGGATGATCAACATCGAAGAGACAACGCTGATCCGCTGATCGATCGCGAGGCTGTCAGTCCAGGGCGCTGAAGGCGTCGAGGATAGCCTCGGTTTGCTGAAGCGGAAGCGATCCGCCGACGGTGCTGAGCTGGACGATCACCAGGTCATGACGCGGGTCGACTGTTATCACCTGGCCCTGGATGCCGATCGCGTGCATCAAGTCCGGCCGCGTCGGATCGAGCCACCACTGCGCGCCATATTCCTCGTTTGCCGCGCTCGGTGTGCGTGAGTACTCGACCCAGCCCTGCGGAATGATCTGCTGGCCATCCCATTCCCCGCCACGCGCATAGAGCAGGCCGAACTTGGCGTAGTCACGCGCCGTCGTGTCGGCCGAGTACCAGCCGGCCCACGTGCCGGCATCGTCGAAGACTGTGTTCACCGGCTCCATGCCAAGAGGCTCGAAGAGCTCGGCGTCCATGAAGTCGCGCATGTCGTCCGCTGTCTCGCCGACGAGGTCGCCGATCATCCGATCGAGCAGCACTGTCGAGCCGCTGTTGTACTCGAAGTGCGTGCCCGGTTCGTAGTTGAGCGGAAAGTCGGCGGCGTAGGCGGCCATATCGCGGCTGGTGGCCAGACCCAGGGTGTCGGAGCCGGTCCGCAGCGAATCGCGCCAGGGCAGGCCGCTCGACATCTGGAGCAGGTGCTCGACGGTGATCTCGGCGCGCGGATCGTCTTCAGCCTCATGCCACTCGGCCACCGGCGCGGGATCGTCGACTTCGATCAGCTCATCACGGACGAGCACGCCGACCAGCGCGGAGGTGATGCTCTTGGCGACCGAGAAGCTGGGCATGACCGCGTCAGGCCCGTCGTTGGGATTCGGGCTGTAGTCCTCGTACACGATTGCGCCGCGATGGACGATGACAGTCGCTCGAACGCGCTCGTCGAGACCCTCGTTGAAGGCACGTTCCGTCGCCGTAACGACCGATTCGCGATCGACGCCCGCGGGCCAGTCGGCTTCGACCCAATCGTCCGTCGGCCAAGCGACTCCCGCCGGCTGTGCGGGGAAGTCGTCCGACGGCATGAAGGCCTCCGGAGTCGGGTTCGGCGCGACCGTGGAATTCGACACGGCCGTTGGATTGGGCTCGACCGTGGGGTTTGGCGCCACGGTTGGGTTTGGCGCGACCGTCTCGTTGGGTGGAAGGGTCTCATTCGGAACGACGGTCGGATTCACCTGGAGCGTGGGGTCGGCATCTGTTGGCCCGCAGCCGCCAAGCACCGCTGCCAGAGCGAGCACCAGGAGGGTCCTAATCGGACGCCTCGGGGTTCATCGGGATTCGAACGCCGCGCTCCCGGGCGACCTCGATTGCGCGTTCGTAGCCAGCGTCCGCGTGGCGAATGACACCCATGCCCGGATCGGTTGTCAGAACCCGTTCGAGTTTCTGTGCCGCGAGCGGCGAGCCGTCGGCGACGACGACCATGCCGGCGTGCTGCGAGTAGCCAATGCCCGTGCCGCCGCCGTGGTGGATCGACACCCAGCTTGCACCTGCAGCCGTGTTGACGAGCGCGTTGAGCAGCGGCCAATCGGCGATCGCGTCCGAGCCGTCGCGCATGCCCTCCGTCTCGCGGTTCGGCGAGGCGACCGAGCCCGAGTCGAGGTGGTCACGCCCGATCACGATCGGCGCGCTCACCTCCCCTGCCGCGACTAGCTCGTTGAAGCGCAGACCGGCCCTGGCGCGCTCGCCGTAACCGAGCCAGCAGATTCGGGCCGGTAGACCCTGGAACGGCACGCGCTCCTGGGCCATGCGGATCCAGCGCGCCAGCGACTCGTTCTCCGGGAAGAGCTCGAGCACGGCTTCGTCCGTGCGCCGGATGTCGGCCGGGTCACCGGACAGCGCCACCCATCTGAATGGCCCTTTTCCTTCCGCGAAGAGCGGCCGAATGAACGCCGGCACGAAACCCGGGAATTCGAAGGCGTTGTCGACTCCGGCCGTCAGCGCCTGTGCTCGGATGTTGTTGCCGTAGTCGAACGTCACCGCGCCCATTGCCTGGAGGTCGAGCATCGCCCGCACCTGGGTCGCCATCGACACCATCGCCCGCTCGACGTACGTGGCGTGATCGGCCCGCCGCAGGTCGGCCGCCTGCTCGATGGTCAGTCCGGCCGGGATGTAGCCGTTGAGCGCGTCGTGTGCCGACGTCTGGTCGGTGACCGCGTCGAACTGCTCTCCCCGACGGACGAGCTCTGGCTCCAGGTCCGCCGCGTTCCCGATCAGGGCGATCGATTCCGCGCGACCCTCAGCCGCTGACGTTCGGGCCCATGTCAGCGCTTCGTCGACCGACTCGGTCATTCGATCGACATAGCCGATGTCGAG